>JAAWSH010000071.1 GCA_022801475.1 Acutalibacter sp.
TGATGAAGGGCCTGCCCCTGGCCTATAACAAGGACATGCAGGAGGACAAAGAGGCGGTATTTGACGCGGTGGACACCCTCAAACTCTGTTTAACCCCGTTGACTCCCATGCTGGAGACCATGACCGTGCTGGGGGACAATATGCGGGCGGCGGCGGCGGGAGGCTTTATCAACGCCACAGACTGCGCCGACTATCTGGTGGCCGAGAAGGGGTTGCCCTTCCGGGACGCCTATAAAATCACCGGCGAGCTGGTAGCATTGTGCATTGACCGTGGTCTCACCCTGGAGACCCTGCCCCTGGAGGAGTATCAAAAGGTGTGCGAAAGCTTTGACCAGGGGATTTATCAGGCAATTTCTTTAGAAAAGTGCGTTCGGGACCGCAAAGTGCCGGGCGGGCCCGCCCCAGAGAATGTGCGGGCTCAGGCCGCGCTGGTGCAAAAGCTGCTGGAGAGAAAGGAATATTAGGGATGGAGAAGATAAAAGTAGGGGTTGTGGGGGCTACCGGCTATGCCGGAGCGGAGATTTGCCGGCTGATTCTGGGCCACCCCCAGGCCCAGTTGGCGGCGGTAAGCTCGGTTAGCTTTCAGGGTATGGCGCTTAGCCAAGTATACCCGGCCTATTATCAGATCTGCGACATGGTCTGCGGAGAGCAGGAGCAGGTGGTAGAGAAGAGCGACGTGGTCTTTGCGGCGCTGCCCCATGGGCTCTCTCAAGATCTGGCGGCAGAGTGTATGGAAAAGGGCAAGGTCTTTATTGACATGGGCGCGGACTTCCGCCTGGAGAACGAGGACGCCTACCAGGAGTGGTACGGCGGCTCTTACACAGACAAGAGCCTGCACGCCCAGGCAGTGTACGGCCTGCCGGAGCTCTTTCGGGAAAACATGAAGGGGAAGCGGCTGATTGCCAACCCAGGCTGTTACACCACAGCGGTGCCCCTGGCCCTGGCCCCGGCGCTGAAGGCGGGACTGATTGAGGCCCAGGGTATTATCGCGGACTGCAAGTCCGGGGTCACCGGCGCGGGCCGAAAGCCTACCCAGTCCAACCATTACCCAGAACTTAACGAGAGCTTTACAGCCTACAAGGTGGCCGCCCACCGGCACACCCCGGAGATTGAGCAGACGGTGGCCAAACTCACCGGCCAGGATGTGAAGCTAACCTTTGTGTCCCACCTGCTGCCCATCAACCGGGGCATTCTGGCCACCTGCTATGCCAGGCTGAAGCCCGGGGTTACTTCGGAACAGCTGCGGGAGGCCTACGAGACCCAGTACCGGGAGGAGTACTTTATCCGCCTGCTGCCAGAGGGCCAGGTGGCTAACGTAAAAAATGTGCGCTACACCAATTTCTGCGATGTGTCCTTGTTCACAGACCCCCGCACCGGCACCTTTATCGGTATCTCGGCTATTGACAATATGGTCAAGGGCGCGGCGGGGCAGGCGGTGCAGAACATGAACCTGGCGTTCGGCCTGGAAGAGACTACGGGCCTCCGGCTGGTTCCCCCGGCGTTTTAGGGGATGGATAACAGGCATAAAAAAGAAATCTAACGCTATGGAGCGAGGAGAATTTATCATGGAATTTATAGAAGGCGGCGTGACCGCCGCAGAGGGCTTTTCCGCCAGCGGGCTGCACTGCGGTATCCGCAAAAACAAGACCAAGCCCGACCTGGCCCTGATTTTCAGCGACCGGGACTGCGCGGCGGCGGCGGTCTACACCCAAAACCTGGTAAAGGGCGCCCCCATTACCGTGACCAAGGAAAATATTGCTAATGGCAAAGCACGGGCGGTAATCTGTAACTCCGGCATTGCCAATACCTGTGCCCCCGACGGCATAGAGAAGGCCCGGGCTATGTGCGGTATCGCCGCCCGGGTGTTGGACATCGCCCCCACGGACGTGGCGGTGGCCTCTACCGGGGTGATTGGCCCCTCTATTCCTATTGAGCCCATCGAGAACGCGGCCCAGGCCCTGAAGGACGCCCTGAGCCCAGAAGGCTCCCGCGCGGCGGCCACGGCTATTATGACCACCGACACCTTTGCCAAAGAGGCGGCGGTACGGTTCACCGTGGGGGGCAAGGAGGCGAAGATTGGCGGCATTTCCAAGGGCAGCGGGATGATCCACCCCAACATGGCCACCATGCTGTGTTTTGTCACCAGCGATTGCGCTATTACCCCGGAGCTGCTGCAAAAGGCGGTGAAGGCTGCGGCGGACGCCACCTTTAATATGATCAGCGTGGACGGGGACACCTCTACCAACGACACCTTCCTGGTGCTGGCCAATGGAGCCGCCGGCAACCCGGAAATTACCGCCGAAGGGGAGGACTACGACGCCTTTGTGGCCGCGCTGGAGGCCGTGGGCCGCAGTCTGGCCAAGATGATGGCCCGGGACGGCGAGGGGGCCAGCAAGCTGGTGACCTGCCGGGTGCAGAACGCCAAGGACCTGCAAACCGCCCGCACCGTGGCCCGCAGCGTGTCCAGCTCCAACCTGTTTAAGGCGGCCATGTTCGGCGCGGACGCCAACGCCGGAGGCCGGGCTATGTGCGCGGTGGGCTACTCCGGGGCCCAGGTGGACGTGGAGAAGATTGACATTCTCTTCCAGTCCGCCAAGGGCAGCGTACAGGTGGTGAAAGATGGCATGGGAGCGGATTTCTCGGAGGAGCTGGCCCTGGAGGTGCTGAAGGAAGAAGAGATTGTCTCTGTCATCGACCTGCACGCGGGGGATGTGTGCGCCGAGGCCTACGGCTGTGACCTGACCTATGAATATGTGAAGATCAACGCGGACTACCGGACCTGAGGGGAGAGGCCTTAACTGGTATTCTCTTCCCACTGGGCGTTTTGGTCTATCAGAATAAGCCGGCGTCGGGCCGAGAAGCTGTGGCTGCTGGGCGGCATCGCGGTAAATACGGGGCTTCGGCTTACTTCCTATGGTTTTTTCGCAGCTGATGGCCAAGGACTTGTTTGAAAATAGAGGAAGTGCCGGATTTTAGCTTAGGACGAGGCGGTTTCAAGGAGAAAACCGTAAGGAATACTTTCGTATTTCGAGGATTTTCGACCAGAAATCCGCCTGTATGTGGCATAAAGACGGTATTTCCGAATTTTTCAAACAAGCCCTAGAATAGAAAGCGGCTTGCAATGAAAGGAGCAGCTATGGGAAAAGGAAAGATCATTCAAAGCATGTGGGACCTGCCGGCAGCTGTGATGGCCGTGCTGCTGTATGGGAATTTTGCGACATTTGTGGTCCTGCTCATCGTCGCTATGGGCCTGATTTTTCTAGAGCCCGCTTTTGTAATCGTCACGGCGGTCTTTCTGCTGCTGGGAATGGCCTGCCACTTTGTCACCCGGCGGAAAACGGTGAAGCTGTGGCGCAGGCTGCTGCTGGGGGGCGTGGCCGCCAACCTGGTGGTGATGGCCCTTTACGCTGTAATTGTGGCCGCAATGGTAATGGCTTGGATGGAATGAATCAAGAAAAGGTGGACAGATATGCAAATATCCAATAGTGAGCGGGCCAATATCCTGGTACAGGCCCTGCCATATATCAAAAAATATGCCGGAGCCACCGTGGTGGTAAAATACGGCGGCAACGCCATGCTGGACGATGGGCTGAAAAGCGCTGTGATGAGCGATATTGTGCTAATGCAGCTGGTGGGCATCAACGTGGTGCTGGTCCACGGCGGCGGGCCGGAGATCAACGCCATGCTGGACAAAATCGGCAAAGAGAGCAAGTTTGTGGGGGGCCTGCGCTACACAGACCAGGAGACCATGGATATCGTACAGCAGGTGCTGGCCGGCAAGGTAAATAAGGACCTGGTGCAGCTGTTGGAGAACGCCGGGGGCAAGGCCATCGGCCTGTGCGGTCTGGATGGTTCGCTGCTGAAGGCCGACCGGCTGGAAGAGGACTTGGGCTTTGTGGGAGAGATCCGGGAGGTGAACGCGGATATTATCCGGGATGCCGCCAAGAACGGGTACGTGCCCATTGTCTCCACGGTGGCCGCCGGCTACCACGGCGAGGTGTACAACATCAACGCGGACATCGCCGCCGCCCGTATCGCCGCCGAGCTAGGAGCCATGAAACTGATTTTGATGACCGATGTCCGGGGCCTGCTGCGGGACAAGGAGGATGAGGCCAGTATTATCCCAGTGGTTAATGTCAGCGACGTGCGCCGCCTGAAAAAAGAAGGGATCATCAAAGGTGGCATGATTCCCAAAATCGACTGCTGTGTGGACGCGGTGCGCAGGGGCGTGGGCCGGGCCCATATCATCGACGGGCGCATCGCTCACTCCATTTTAGTGGAGCTGTTCACTGATGAGGGTATAGGCACCATGTTTTATTGAGAGAGAAACAAGCAATGGTAAATTACAGTAGACTTCTTGCAAAATAGCAGCAAGCCGACCAGAGTACGCAGTCCAGGGGCGTTAGGCCCCTGGTAGGGTTTGGGGCAAAGCCCCAAGGTCTTGCCGTAGGGCGCGACCTGTGCGCCCGGAGGCCTTTTATTACTCAAAAATTATCTTCACATGAGGTCTATTGAGAGAGGAACAAGCAATGGCAAATTACAGTGTCTGCGGCATAGATTACGACGTCTGTAAATTTAGAGAAGAGCAAAATTGCGCTGGGTGCAAAGCCATTCAGGGCCAGGTGTTTTGGGGGGCTCGTGAGTTGTACGTCTGCAATGCGGAAAAAGAGCAGGAGCATTGCGGCAAATGCTCCCAGTTCCCCTGTGGCAAGCTGAAGGAATGGGCGGCGGCGGAAAACCCGGAGCGCATCGACAACCTGCGGAGCTTATAGAATCTGCTTTGCCGCTCAACGCGGCAGGATGGCGCGGAGAGGGCCGGAGCAGACGTTGACTTCCTATGGAAGGATGAAAAGGAGCGGTTTTATGACCTTTCAAGAGATAAAAGACCAAGATCAAGCCTATATTATGCACACCTACGGCCGGGTGGACGCAGCCCTGGTGAAGGGCAAAAATGCCCGGGCCTGGGATGTGGAGGGCAAGGAATACATTGACTTCACTTCAGGCATTGGTGTGAATAGTCTTGGCTACAGCGACCCCCAGTGGGCGGGCGCTGTGGCAGAACAGGCTGGGACCATACAACACCTGTGCAATTATTATTATTCGCCACAGAACACGGCCTTGGCCCAGGAGCTATGCGCGGCGGCGGGAATGGCCCAGGCGTTTTTCTGCAATTCCGGGGCCGAGGCCAACGAGTGCGCCATCAAAATTGCCCGAAAATATGGAGAAAAGCGGGGCGCAAATAAAATTGTCACCCTGGTGAACTCTTTCCACGGCCGCACCTTGACCACCCTGGCGGCTACTGGGCAGGAGGCTTTCCATAAGGACTTTCTGCCCATTACAGAAGGCTTCCTCTACGCTCAGGCCGGCGACTTGAAAGCTGTAGACCAACTGCTGGACGGCTCGGTATGCGCGGTGCTGATGGAGACCGTACAGGGCGAGGGCGGCGTGGTGCCCATGGAGCCGGAGTTCGTCCAGGGCCTGCGGCGGCTGTGCGACCAGCGGGACGTGCTGCTGATGGTCGACGAGGTGCAGACCGGCGTGGGCCGTACCGGCAGCTTTTACAGCTACCAGGGCTTTGGCATTGTGCCGGACGTGGCCACCTCGGCCAAGGGCCTGGCCGGGGGACTGCCCATCGGGGCTTGCCTGGTGGGGGAGAAGCTGCGCAATCTCCTAAAGCCCGGCCAGCAGGGCTCTACCTTTGGCGGAAACCCGGTGGCCTGCGCCGGGGCCAGAGAAGTGGTCCGGCGGGTGGCAAACCCGGTTTTCCTAAAGGAAGTTGAGGAGAAGGGCCAGTATTTCCGGGAAAAGCTGGCTGCCCTGCCCCAGGTAGACTTTGTTCGCGGCAAAGGGCTGATGCTGGGCATCAAGCTGAAAAGCGGGGATGCTCATGAGGTTTTGACGCGCTGCGCCCAAGAGGGCCTTTTGGTGCTTACCGCCAAGGACCTGGTGCGTTTTTTGCCGCCGCTGACCATTACGAAAGAGGACATCGACCAGGGGCTGGAGATTTTCGCCCGGGTCATTGAAGAACAGGAGAGTGTAGCATGAAGCATTTACTAAAGCTGCTGGACATGACCGGCGAGGAGATCATTGAGGTACTGAATCTGGCCGACCAGCTGAAATATGAGACCAAACACGGCATTGAGCACCACCTGCTAAAGGGCAAGTGCCTGGGCATGATCTTCGAGAAATCCTCTACCCGCACCCGGGTTTCTTTTGAGGTGGGTATTAACCAGCTGGGGGGCTACGCGGTGGTGCTGGCCTCTGAGGGCTCCCAGATTGGCCGGGGCGAGCCGGTGCAGGATACCGCCCGGGTGCTTTCCCGCTATGTAGATGGAATTATGATCCGCACCTTTGGCCAGGACGAGGTGGAGGACCTTGCAAAGTACGGAAGTGTGCCCGTGATCAACGGTCTTACCGACTTCTGCCATCCCTGCCAGGTGCTGGCGGACCTGATGACCATTCGGGAATTCAAGGGCTCCTTGGAGGGGCTAAAAATGTGCTTTATCGGCGATGGAAACAATATGATGAACTCCCTGATTGTCGGCGGTCTGAAAGTAGGCATGGCGGTTTCTGTGGCCTGCCCGGAGGGTTATCGCCCGCCCCAGGAGATTTTAGAGTTTGCCGCTCAATATGACCGCTTTACCCTCACCGATTCCCCGATGGAGGCTGCTAAGGACGCGGACGTGGTGATTACCGACGTGTGGACTTCCATGGGCCAGGAGGAAGAACGGGCCAAGCGGGAGGCTGCTTTTAAAGGCTATTGCGTAGACGCCGCCCTAATGGCCCAGGCCAAACCGGACGCCATGGTACAGCATTGCCTGCCTGCCCATCGGGGAGAAGAGATTAGCGAAGAGGTCTTTGAGGCCAACGCTCAGTATATATTTGAGGAGGCCGAAAACCGCCTGCACGCCCAGAAAGCGGTAATGGTTAAGGTAATGGGATAACAAAAACCGTGTGCGCATGATCCTAAATAGTAAGCCCAAAGGGCTGCGGCGGTTTGGACAAAATGAGAAGGACTTCCTGCGAAGAAGGGGGCCAGTATGGTCCCTTCTGGTATTTACCCGTGCTGGCAGGAGGGTCCTTTCTCTTTTGTGGGCGCTGTTTAGGGCTTTGTGGGTTGTACAAGGGGAGGCAGCAGGCCAGTGTCCCGGAATACGGAGTAAAGCATAAAAAAACCTACCACATAGACCAGTACCCACAAGCTGCCAGCCACCAGGGAAAAATATAGGGCGGCCACCATGACCAATGGGTGTATTTTGGTAGAGGAGGAGACCAGCCGGGGCTCGATTACCTGGCGGATACAGGTCATGACCAGCCATCCCACCAGAATGCCCGCCGAGCGGCCGTAGGCGCCGGTTAATAGCTGGTAAATAGCCACAGGGGCAAATACGATGCCAGGCCCCAGCACTGGCAGTACATCGGCGATACAAGCGGCTAACGCGGTGATTAGCGGGTAAGGAGCATTCAACACCGAAAGAATGACAAAGGCTTCACAAAAGCTAATAAAGTAAATCAGCGCATAGGATAACATGGTACGTCGGCCTGTACCTGCAGAGCTTTTCGCGGCCAGCTTTAGCTGCCGCACCGCACCTGTGGTCAGCAGACCTTTGGCCCAGCGCTGTAGAGGAATAAAATCCCGGGCAATGAAGAAGGCGGAAAGCGAAGCTGTGAGTACCAAAGTGACCAGGGCCGGCAGAGAAGTGAGTAGCCCCAGCAGCCCAGAGAGCAGAGCGGTGGCCAGGTCCATGCTGTTTTTCAGCAGATCCATCAGCTCTTGCTGGTTGCGCTGGAAAA
>JAAWSH010000072.1 GCA_022801475.1 Acutalibacter sp.
CAGACAGTATTTCGGAGTTTTAAAACAGACTCTAGGTTGGCTTGCGGTATTCTCCTTGAAATGGACCTCATCTGGGCAAAAAGACGGCCTTTTCGTTTTTTCAAACAAGACCTAAGTTCAAAAGCATCATCTTCCTTCTTATAAGCCATGCGAACAATAAACAAAGAGAGCCGCAAAGCGGCCCCCTCAAAATAGTATGCGATTGTATCCGGCAGCGGGCGGAGGTACATATATAGTTAACGCGGTTCAAAAGAAGTGATACCTCTTTTGAACCTGGCGGCACGGGTATGCCCACGCCGCTCTGCTTGAAAATCGCCATGTACCGGTTTTTAAGTGCGTTTACTATATCCGCTCCCTCCCTAAATAAAGAAAGGAGACTGCCATGATAGACCTGTTGATCTGCGAGGATAAACCCATTGTCCTGATGGGCCTGAAAAAAATTACCGAGAGCCTAGGCCTGCCTTTAGGAGAAATCTTTCTGGCCCAAGACGGCGAACAGGCCTTTGAGCTCTTTGCCCAGCGCCCTATTAGCCTGGTAATGACCGACATTCAAATGCCCGGCTGCAACGGTCTACAGCTTTTGCGGCGGATGCAGCAGCTGCGGGGCGGATTTCAGGCCATTATCATCAGCGGCCACGACGACTTTGAATATGCCAAAACCGCCATCCATCTGGGCATAGAGGACTATCTGCTAAAGCCCGTGGACCCCGAAGAGCTGCGGGCTGCCCTGACCCGCTGCATTGACAAGCTCGCCCAGCACCAGACCCAGAAACAGTTGATTTCCGGCATTCTGCTGGACCAGCTCCACGAGGTGTGGGGCCGCTGGCTTCCCCCCGAAACCGAGGCCCTGCTGGGTTCTACAGAAAACCGCTTTTTCCAGGCAGCGGCCTTTGGGGCCGCCTCCTTCCACCTAGACGCCGCCGGCTCCCTGGACCAGGTACAGCAGCTGCTAAAGGCCCGGCTGCTGGGCAGGTTTTCTCACTTTTTAATGTTCCCCACTTTTGAGAGTTCCTTTTTCGCCATTGTTGGGCTAGAGGGTCCAGGCGCCTGGCAGGACCTGCGTGCCCTGCTGGAGGGTTTTGTCCAGCAGTATCAGGGGGCTGGGCGGCTGTACTGCGGCATAGGCCCCCAGGTGGAGAGTATTTTCCACCTGAAAGACGCGGCTCTACAGGCCGAGGGGGCCCTGTGCCTTCGATTTTCCGCTGGAAAAAGCCGCCCGCTGTTCGCCTGGGAAAACCTGGGTCCCGCCGCTTTAAAAGCTAAGGCCCAAACCCTTCAACTTTGTGACAATCTTTGCGCAGACCTGCGGCTACCGGAAATCTCCGCGGTGGAGCCAGGGGTGGACCGCCTGTTCGCCAGCTTTACCAGCTACCCAGCCCTGTATCAGACCCTGCCCGCCTGCCTGCGGCGCATAGAGGTGTTTATTCAGCAAGAGCTCTCGGACGGACCCGGTCCCTCGTTCATCCACTTTTCCGCCTGGGCCGACACCCTGCCCCAACTGAAAAGCCAGCTAAAGCGGGAACTGCTGGAGCTCTGCCGGGCCCGGCTGAAAAAGCGCATGGCCACCCAGGACGCGGTGGCCCAGGCCATTGCGTATATGGAGAAAAACTACCAGAAACCCCTTACCCTGACCATCCTGGCCAATGTGGTGTCCCTGAACTACACCTATTTCAGCAATATTTTCAAGACCAAAACCGGGGTCAGCGCCACAGCCTATTTGCAGAATATCCGGATGCAAAAGGCCAAGGAACTGCTGATCTCGACCAACGACCGGGTGCGGGAGGTGGCCCACAAGGCGGGGTTTACAGACGAGCGGTACTTTGAGAAGCTCTTTAAACGGAGCGAGGGCATCACCCCCAGCGAGTACCGGGAAAAGCTGCGCTCCTTTACAGACGCGCCAGAAGAAAAATAGAAAAGCCCGGGGCCAAGAAGAGGCCTCGAGCTTTTTGTTTTTGTGGCTTCCTGTTCTCTCCCCGGCGTCCCCAGGGCCTAGGCCCTGTTTGAAATATCGAAAACGCCGTCTTTCCTCCAGGTTAAAACAGACGCTGGATCAGTCCAGCTGAATCTTAAACGTCACAGGCCCCTGGGCCCGATAGTCTGTGGAGATATGCAGCCCTTCCCCGTCCCGGGTCCACTGGGGCGGCTGGCTGGCGCCCAGCACCTCTACCCCCTTCACCACGCCGTGGAACACCGTGCCCGCGGTGTGCTCCTGCATCCGCAGGGAGCGTACACAGTATGCCCCGTCTTCCGCCGCCTTTAGGGCTATGGCGTACAGGGTGCTGCCTTTGGCGGTAAAACGGAAATCCTCTGGGGTAAAATTCTTCTTCACGCTGTCGGAAAAATGCCCGTCCCGCACCTGGGTGGGGCCCTCGCCAAAGGTTTTCCACACCCGGGTATCATAGATGGCCTCGCCGTTTACCCGCATCCAGCTGCCAATGGCTGTAAGAACCGCCCGGTCCTCTTCCGAGAAGGTCCCGTCTGCCTTTGGTCCCACGTTTAGCAGCAGGGCCCCGTTTTTGCTGACAATGTCGCACAGGTCGCAGAGAATGCCCTCCGGGTCCCGGAAGTCGTTATTCTCTGTGTAGCACCAGGAGTTCAAGGCAATGGCTGTGTCTGTCTGCCAGAAATAGGGCTTAATGTCCGCCATCTGCCCCCTCTCAATGTCTGGCACCCCAGCGCCGAACAGGTAGGCGTCGTGCTTATAGTCAATGGCTACCTCCACGCCCCACTGGGCAGCCCGGTTATAGTAGTAAGCCGCCAGCTTTTTCAGGTAGGGCTTGGCGTTCACATGGTGAATCCACCAGTCAAAATACAGAACGCGGGGCTGGTAGCGGTCAATGAGCTCACAGGTGCGTACCAGCCAGTCCTCCAAAAACTCCTGGCTGGGGCCCGGCTGGCCGGCGATGTCGTCCCAGTTTTCGCTGTCCGGCATGGAGGGCCAGTACAGGTGGTCCCGGTCTGGCTCTTGGGGAATGTCGCTGTCAAAGTCCTTGCCGTGGCTCATAAAGAACCAGTGCTCAATCCGGTGGGAAGAGGCCCCCAGCACCATGCCTTCTGCCTCCACAGCCTCCTTCAGCTGGCCCAGAACGTCCCGCTTCGGCCCCATTTCGGCAGCGTTCCAGTGGGACAGTTCGCTTTTGTACATCTGGAAGCCGTCGTGGTGCTCGGCCACAGGCACCACATACCGGGCCCCGGCCTGATGAAAGAGCTGGGCCCAGGCAGCGGAGTCGAACTGTTCCGCTTTGAACAAGGGGATAAAATCCTTGTAGCCAAAGTCCTTGTGGGGGCCATAAGTGGCAATGTGGTGCTGGTACTCCTTGGACCCCTGGATGTACATGCTCCGGGGGTACCACTCGCTGCCAAAGGCGGGCACCGCGTACACACCCCAGTGGATGAAGATGCCGAACTTGGCGTTCCGGTACCACTTAGGCGGTTCCCAAGTGGAGAGGGACTCCCAGGAGGGTTCGTAAGGCCCCTGGGCAATGACCTGGTCAATGGCCCCAAGGGCGGCGGTTTTGTCATACATAGGCGAAATTCCTTTCCAGAAATAGGATTTTGCGCCATTATAGCAGGTTTTGGGGATTTGTCAAGGGGGAAGCCTACAGATTTTCCTCCACATACTTTTTCCAGGCCTCTGCCACATACCTCCACATGCCCTCTGGAATCTCCTCATAAAAAGACTCGGTCCGG
The DNA here is from genome assembly GCA_022801475.1 of Acutalibacter sp. GTDB lineage: Bacteria > Bacillota > Clostridia > Oscillospirales > Acutalibacteraceae > Acutalibacter. The sequence goes on from JAAWSH010000072.1 coordinate 3,691, forward strand.
CTGACGCAGTACAGTGCGGGGGTGGCCAGCCGGGTCTGGAACTGCATGTACTGGAACCACTCTTTCACAGTGGTGCAAGAGGCATTGTCGCAGTCCAGCACCTGCCAGCCCGCGATACGGGCCACCCGGGCCCGGGTCTGCATGGTGTCGCACACATGGCGGGTGGAGAACCACAGGTCGTTGAGCCGCAGCACGTCCGAGGACTCCCGGAACAGGGGGTGGGGCGTCTGGGTCTCTACCAGCGCGTCGGGTTTCACCTGGTGGGCCGCGTCCCATAGAATCCACTGGAACCGCCGCACCATCTCAATGCCGTGGAGCGCCCCATAGCCCGGAATGCCCGCCTCCCGTCCGCAGCCGCCGATCCAGTCCTCTTTAAAGCCGTCCGCGCCGACGTCCCGTACTAGGTGAGTAATCTGCTCCCGCATCAGCTTTTCATAGGCTGGGTCCGCCACATTGGCAAAGATCTTGCGGCCTTCCTGATTAAAGACGCACATCTGGTCCGGCAGGCCCTGGGTGTGGTAGCTGGCGGTCCACAGCAGCACGTGCCGGCCCTTTTTATGCTGGGCGTCAATGAAGCCCTTCATATCCGGCCACTTTTCCTCATCCACCTCAAAGGTACCATAGTACTTCTGCCACTTGTCGTCAATGACGATGGTGGAGAAGGGCACCCCCCGCTCTTCCAGCTTAGCGATCCACTCCTCATAGTTTTTCTGGGTGGCCTCTGCCCCAGACTCGGTATTCTTTAGATAAGACTGTACCGTCTGCTCGGCCCAGCCGCAGAACACAGGGGCCCGGTGCCAGGGGGCGGGCTCATAGGCGAACTGGGTGGAAAAGCCCCGGTCGTCGCACCAGTCGATGTGCTTTTCCAGTACGTCCAGGGGACCGCTGCCAAAGGTAAAGGACACGCTGGGCGTGGTGTACCCCCCCTGGGCCTGGGTGTATCCCAAATAGTTGATATAGAAGGCCGCCCCCCGCTTGCGGGCTCCCGAATACTCAAAGCTGGCGAAGCGGTACTGGCCGGGCTGGGCGCCCAGGCCCACGCCCATAGCGCTTTGGCCGTCGTAGAAACAGAAGCACAGGGGCGAGGGGGCGAAGTCTCCCTGGGATTTTTCCAGCAGCAGCTGTTCCCGCACGGGAAACTCTGGCCACAGGCCCGTGGTGCCGTACTGGGCATTTCGGAACTCTTCCACATTGCCCAGGTTGGTGTCGGGATTAAAGTAGAACTCCGCGTTGATACGGGCATTGTACGCAAAGCCCTGACTGTCGCCAGGGTCGTATTCACCGGGAATGCCTGTGGAGAAAAAGAAGCACCGGCCCAGGGGGCCTTGCCCTTTCACGGTATGAAAATGCTCGGCCCGGCGCTTCTCAAAGCGCCAGACAAAGGTATGCTCCTGCCACAGGGAGCTCTCGGCCCGGAACACGGCCTCCAGCGCCTCCCCCCTGCGGTCCAGTTTTTCTAAGGTAATGGCTCCCAGCACCTCTTTTTGGCCCAGCTGGTCAAAGGCCGCCGCCGCGGGGAACTCGCCAAAGTTCACCCCATCCAACACAAAGCTGAAAAAGGGCTGTTCCCCCAGTACCAGCCGCGCACCATAGCGCCCGCCTCGTAAAATATATCCATTCAAAACCTGCTGCCATTCCACTGTCCATCGCTCTCCTCTCGGTTGATTCTTCCTCCCAGCCGCTGCCAGGGCCAAGAGCTGTTTTGGGTTCATTGTAGCATTTTTACTGGTTTACACACAAGAGGCAGGAGCAAACAGGCAAAGTCTATACACAATTCCCAAAAATGCTCCACCCAATAACCTCTGGAGCAAAAATCACCAAAAAGTACTTGATTTTTTCTTTTACAGGGAGTATAATAATGAAGTTAAATTGCCGGTGTGATGGAATTGGCAGACGTGATGGACTCAAAATCCATTGGTAGCGATACCGTGCCGGTTCGAGTCCGGCCACCGGCACCATGTTTACACATCTTAAAAGATGCCACACCGAAAAAACCCCGAAATTCCGGGGTTTTTTGGCGTTCAAAGGGCCAAAAAAGGACCGTCACGGAGTGACGTGTTTTGGGGGATGCCACCCCATACCGACCGGATTCGAACCGTCACACAGGCATTCAGACCGGCGCCCAAACGAACAACTGAATATTATTTTGAGAAGGACCAGAGAGAAATCTTTGGTCCTTTTTTATTTCCACTAAACAGCGAAAGGAGCGCACACTATGCCTAACTTCACAGATAACAAGGTAGACCGAGCCTACGAAAAGTTCATGAAACAGGTCCCCGGCTTCCAGCGGGACCCGCCGGAGGCCAAACTCATTCAGCGCGACCTGGATAAGGACAAGCGGAAAGGAGCTCAGAATGAGAGAAAATCAAAATGAGCGGCCTATACCGGGCTGCAAGGTCATGAGCAAGGGCGCTTTCTGGAACCTAAATAATAGGGCGATTGCCGAAGCGAGACAAGCCGGGCCTCCGCCAAAGCCGCAAAATACTATGGAGATGGGTGGGATATAAAGTGATCTTCCGAAACGATAACCACGGAGTGCTGTTCGAAAAGGAAATACGCTACCACAAGGGTTGCAGTCGCAAATTCGCTGCAGCCCTTTTTTGTTGACAGCCGATATCCGGCTGTGGCACCAGGCTGAGAACCACATCGGCTCCAACGAAATTGACATCAACGCTATGAAACCCAGGCGGCTGGACGCCATGGCCTATGTCTGTTATGCGCTGGCCAGGGACATCGTGACCGGCAGCAGGACAGTAGCCCTCGCGGAGCTGGCTGACCCCAGTTTGCTGTCGCCGCGATACTTCCTGGTGATTCAGACTGCCATGCTCATCCGGGGGTATGGGTTGAGCGCGGCCAACCGGCTGCTTTTTACAGAAGGGAGAAATCAAGATGAACTTCGACAGAAATAAGGTTGAGATGGTCAAGCGGCAGTACCCTGTGGGTACAAGAATCCGGCTGAATAGCCTCTGTAACGACGGGCGGGGTATGCCCGCTGGATTATGTGGGACGGTGATTGGCGTAGACGACCAGCCGAGCCTGCTCATGAAGTGGGACAATGGCAGGACATTGAGCCTGTTCCCCGGTGAAGACAATTTTACCGTAATCATGCAGGAACATGAAGAAATAGATGAGAAATCAGTGAACGCAAGGCTGTATGACAAACTGGACCAAGAACAAGCAAAGTATATGCGGACTTTTCTGCTGCAGCCTCCGCAGGAGATGCTGGATAATGCCTGGGAATATGCCATCAGGCTGGATATCCTTGAAGCCCTCGAGGACCATGAACTGGACTGCGAACAGGCTGAAGCGCTGTTGAAATTGCCGGATACAATGGATGTCCTGGCCCGGGCTGTCCTGGATCAAAATAATATGCACGTCTATATGATCATAGGTGCCATTGAAGATAAGGCAGATGAGTTGGTGGATGAACAGTCTGCTCATCAGCCTGGGCGATTTTGAGAGCGAACAGGAGATCGAGGGCGAAGAACAGGATGTGGAGCTTTCCGAGGACGGTGAGGCCCCTGTGAGCGATGATTCCCTGGAGGACGAGTACGGAGACGAGCCAGAGGAAACCCCCGCTGTGAGCGATTCTGAGGGCGGTTTTGAGCCGGGGGATGAGGGAGAAAACTTGGAGGATTATGAGGAAGTAGAGGATGGTGAATTCCCCGAAGAAGCAGAGCAGAATAAGTTCGCTCCCGAATACATAGAGGGTGAGTTGGGCGCGGCGGTCGAGGCCGCCCCAAACTTCTATTACGGACAGGGCGAGCGGCCTGCTTTCCCGGACCTGGAGGACAAGGGTGAGCAAGAGTTCGGCGGTATGAGTATGTAAAGGGGGGATACCTATCAGCGCAACCATCGGTGCGGCGCTAAAAAAGATAGCGGTCGCCATTTTGATGGACAAACGGAACTGGGAGAAGATTGTCTGCCTGCTGCTGGCTTTCTTTGTGTTCTTTATTCTCCCCGGCGCTGCGGTGGCCTCCATGTTCAGTCGGGACGACATCGACTTCACCATGCCGGGAATAGTTGATGAAGTGATGGACTGCCTTACCCCGGAGGAGATCAGTGAGCTGCAATTTGTGGAAGAC
>JAAWSH010000073.1 GCA_022801475.1 Acutalibacter sp.
AGATCGTCTATAACTTCATTGGTGCGTTTGATTTTGAGGGAGCGCGGGAGCAATCCCAAACTGCCCAAGACAAAAATAATGCGAAAGTCGGCGCAGCTTAACGCTACGCCGACCCTCGCTTAAAATGTTTTCTTACGTCACCGCCCCATTCCGGCGGTTTTTTTGTTGTAAATTTTTGACGATGTTATAGCCTCCGGCGGTTTAGGGGCGCCGAGTCTCGGCTGCCGCCTCGGTCGGCTCGGAACGGTCGCCGCTGGCGACCCTCGCCCCCTAAAAACCCCGCAGTCTTTGAAAATGTTGACGAAACTTTTACGGTTCTGCCTCCAGCGGCCAACGCTTACCCCGCGAAGTCGCAGAAGTTCTTTAGGTACACCGCCGCCTGGGCTCGGCTGGTCTGGCTTTTGGGGCTCAGCTTTTTGCCGTTGGGCTGAATAATACCCTTGGCGATAGCCCACTTCATGGGGGTCTGGGCGTACTTGCTTACCGCCGAGCCGTCGCTGTACTGGCCCAGGTTCACATTGGCGGAAAGGTCGCAGCCCTTAAACTTGGCGTAGTTATACAGCATGGTGGCAAAGTCCCGGTAGCTGATTTTACCGTTGGGGTTAAACTTGTTGCCGCCCACGCCGTTGACCACTTCTTTGGAGGAGGCCCACTTGGTGGGGGCCTTGGCCCAGTTGGCGGTTACGTCCGAGAAGCCGCTGCCGCTTACGGCGGGCTCGCCCTCGTAGCGGTAGAGCATGGTGACGATCTCCGCCCGGGTGGTGGTGCTGGTCAGGTCAAACTTCGTCTCGCTTTTGCCCTTCATCAGGCCGATGGAGGTGACGAACTTCACGGCCTCGGTGTACCACTGGCCCTCTTTTACGTCGGTAAAGCCCGTGCCGGGGGTGCTGGGAATGACCGGCGGGGCCGGGGCAGCGCTGATATCCTTAAAGTTGAGGCCGTACTTTAGGGCGTAGTCCAGGGCGGTAGAGTTGGATTTGCCGTAGATGGTGGTTATGCCGGCCTTGCCGATGGTATACTGGCTGTCATTTATCTTGCAGTTTTTGTCGCCGATGATAACGGTCCTCAAGTTGTCCACCGCGCCAAGGGCGCTGTTGCCTATGGAGTCGGCCGAGCTCAAGTCAATGTACTGCAAAGCACGGCAGCCCCAAAAAGCGTAGCCCTCCACAGTCTTGACGGTTTTAGGAAGCTTTACATACTTCAAAGACGTGCAGTTCGAGCACATGCTGTCTGGAATCGTTTTGATTTTTCCCTCAATGGCAACGTACTCCAAATCGTCGCAGCCCGCAAAGCAAAAGTGGTATGCTCAATTTCCGTTACATTGGCGGGGATTACCAGAGACGTGAGGCCAGCATGATGAAAAGCCTGCCAGGCAATCTTTTTAACGCCCTTTCCAATGCTGATTTTCTTGAGGCCATAGCAATCGGCAAAGGCACCGGAGGGAATCTCCTTTACGCCGTCCGGAATGTTGATGGAAGAAATGCTTTTGCAATAACAGAAAGCGCCTTCGCCCAGCTCCTTCAAAGTACTGGGCAGGGTCATGCCCACTAGCTTCGAGCAGGCGTTAAATGCCCGGTCCTCTATTTTCCGCAATTTAGAGGGCAGAGGGCAGCTTTTTAAATTATAACAGGAGGAAAAGGCATATTCGCCAATTTCCGTCACCGTATCCGGCAGAGAAACGCCCACCAAATCGTACAGCTCTTCAAAGACACTATTCCCAATGCGGGTAACGCCGGGCTCCACAATAATTTTCTTAATGTACCTGCTACAGCTGCTTATCGGGCATTGGTTGTAGTCCTCCATAGGCCCGCTGCCGCTAACGGTCATCACACCCGAAGTGGCGTTGATAGAGTAGTGGACGTTTCTGCCCAGCAGCCCCTCATAGGTCTCGGCGTGGGCCACCAGCCCCATGGGCGCCATCGTGAAAACCAGCGCCAGGGCCAGAAGGAATGACATAAACTTTTTCTTCATAAACTTGTCCCTCTAAATAAAAGATTTGTTCTAATTTTAACATATTATTCATAATCTTGCAATATTTTCCAGTCCCCCGCCCTTAAAAAAATTTCCGACGCGTTTTCCTTGACAAGCCCCGCCCTACAGGCTATAATCTGTGAAAAGCCCAAGAGTTTGGGGCAAACTCTCTGGTTTGCGCCAAGCTCTCCGCATGCGGTCCGCTGCGCGGCTGGGCCTATCATTATTTCCAGGAGAGTATCGCCTATGGACATCAAAAAAGTATTCGTCATTCACAAGACCCACCTGGACATCGGTTTTACCGATTCCGCCGCCAACGTGCTGCACCGGTACCTGGAAACCTTTATCCCTGGGGCCATTGCCACCGCCCGGACCTGCAACCAGGACGGCCAGAGAAACTTTGTCTGGACCGTGGGCTCTTTCCTTATTGAGCTGTACCTGGAGCGGGGCCAAGACCCGGACCTGCTGGTGAAAGCCATTGAGGATGGGGTCATTGCCTGGCACGGCCTGCCCGTGACCACCCACACCGAGCTGATGGACGGCAAGCTGTTCGACTACGGCCTAAGCATCTCCCAGCGCCTGGACCAGCGCTTTGGCCGGCATACCATTGCCGCCAAAATGACCGATGTTCCCAGCCACACCCATGCCATGGTGCCCCATCTGGTAAAAGCGGGGATTAAGTACCTGCACATTGGCATTAATGGCTCTTCCAAGATGGTGAAGCTGCCGCCCCTGTGCCGCCTGCGCTATGGCGAGGACGAGGTGGTGCTGGATTACGCCGCCCTGTACGGGGCCTCCAGCTCTTTTGGGGAGTACGCTATGGAGTTTGCCCACACCCCAGACAACAGCGGGCCGCCCTCTCCTGAAAGCGTGGCCGCAGAGATGGAACGCCTGCACAAAAAGTACCCGGGGGCCGAGATTGTCTCCGGTACCATGGATGAGTTCGCGGAAATCGTTTTGGCGCACAAAGAAGAGCTGCCTGTGGTCACCGAAGAGCTGGGAGACACCTGGATTCACGGAGTTTCCACTGACCCCTATAAGACCGGCGCTTATTACGAGCTGCTGCGCCTGCGGGACCAGTGGGAGCAGGAGGACCCCGCCGCCGTAGACTCCCCGGCCTGGCGGGAGTTCTGCCGGGGCCTGCTGATGGTGTGCGAGCATAGCTGGGGCCGTGACGTAAAACGCTGGCTCTCGGACTGGCGCAACTGGGAAAAGGCGGACTTCTATGCAGCCCGGAAGCGGGACCACATCACCCCTGAGGACGTGATGCCCGCTGGGAAAGAACTGCGGGAGTTTACCCTCCAGCACGAGCCCACCTTTGTGGCCGGGCTGTGCAGCTACCAGAAGATGGAGGACTCCTGGGACGAGCAGAGGGAATATGTGGAAAACGCCGTGGCCGCCCTGCCCGCCCCCTGGCAGCAGAAAGCCAAGGAGCGTTTGGCCCTGCTAAGGCCCCAGGAACCCGCCCACTGCCAGGAGCCCACAGACCAGCGGAGCTTTGAGATTGACAGCTATAAAGTTGAGATTCTGGAGGATGGCAGCTTAAGTCTGGTAGAGCATGAGGGCCGGACTTTTGACAATGTTTGGCTGGGCCGGCTGGCGTATGAGGTGTACGGGGCCAAGACCGTATTCGACAACCTGGAGGCCTATAACCGGGACCTGGAGCATACCCGGGTCTGGGCAGAGGGCGACTTCTGTAAGCCGGGCCTGGATACAGTGAAGGACCTGCAAGATGAGAGCTTCTCTTATTCTGTGGAGAAGGTCCAGCACAGCGGAAGCCAGCTGCGGCTGTGGCTGGCCGCCCCACAGCGGGCCGCGGAGAAGTATGGCGCCCCCTGGCTGGCTGTGGTGACCTATACCTTTGGCCAGCAGGTGGACGTGGATCTGCAATGGTTCCAGAAGGACGAGAGCCGCATCCCAGAAGGGCTGTTCTTTGGCTTTAACCTGGGCTATCAGACTGGGGAGAAGATTACCCTGGAGAAACTGGGCCTGTCCATTGACCCCTACCAGGTACGGGAGGGCGGCAACCGGAAGCTGCACTGCTCCGCTGTGGTACAGGGCGGACAGGGCGCTGTGCACAGCCTGCACGCGCCCCTGGTATCTGTAGGCGGACGGCACCTGTACGACGAAAACGAAGAGTATGGCGACGCGGCCCAGGGCATGTATTACCTGCTGTGTAATAACCGCTGGGGCACCAACTTCCCCCTGTGGTATGGGGAAAACGCTAAGTTTGGCTTTCAGGTGGAGATCTAACGTCTGTTTGAAAAGTCCAAAGCAAGGATAGTGAACGTAATTTAAAAAGAGGCTTAGGGCCTGTTTGAAAATAGAGGGAATGAGGTCTTTTGGTGCAGAAGCGGTGAATTGCAAGGAGAAAACCGCAGGCTGTACCGCCTGTACGGCGAGGAGGTTCGACACGGGAGGTTGACCGCCTCTGGGCAAAAAGACGGCGTTTTCAATGTTTCAAACAGGCCCTAATACCTTTTTAAATTGGTGGCAAAGCCTTTTGCCTGCCAATCGTCATATATTGATTGGCGTTTATGATAGGGACGTGTCCAAAAGAAGAGTATATGACGAAAGAGTGGAGTGTCACCAGCCGATTTCATCGGCGGACGAGACGAAAAAACTTTACCGTTTGTTCCTCGGAGCCTCGCCTTTTAACGCTTCCTTTTGGACACGTCCTGCGATAATGTTTGAAAGTGAGGAATACGATGAACTTCTCTTATTTGCCGGTCTCTTCCCTGCATAAGGTTTTTCCCGCAGTTCAGCCTGTTTCCGCGCCCCGCTGCCTTGCCCTTACTGGCCTTCAGGGCGAAACTTTGTCGTTTCAGATTGCCTACCGCTGGGACGAGCCTGACCGGGCCTGGGGCGCTGTTACCGTGGAGTCGCCTCTGCCGGTGCGGGTGCGTACCGTGGAGCTGTCCCCCTGCGAGTATCCCTGTCACCAAACCCACGACCAGGGATACCTGGCCACCACCCCCGGCCTGTACCCCGACTTACTCCAGGACCTGTCCCCCTGGGGCTTTCCGCTGGTTTCCAGCCAGTGGCGGAGCCTGTGGGTGGATGTGGAGTTGGAGAAAACCACTGTCCCTGGGGAGTACCCGGTGGGGATTACTCTTTCTGCACAGGGCCAGGAGCTCTGCCAGGTAGAGGCCCGCTGCCAGGTACTGGACCTGGCCTTGCCCAAATTGCCCATTCCCCACACCGAGTGGTTTCATAGCGACTGCCTGGCCGATTATTACCAGGTGGAGGTGTTTTCGCCCCGCTGGTGGGAGATCGTGGAGGAATTCGTGAAAACAGCGGTCCGCCGTCACTGCAATATGCTGCTGACCCCTGTGTTTACCCCGCCCCTGGACACGGCTGTGGGGGGCGAACGCCGTACCGTGCAGCTGGTGGACGTGGAGGTTCGGGGCCAAGAGTATTCCTTTGGCTTTGAGAAGTTCCGCCGCTGGGTACAAATGGCCCTAAACTGCGGCATGGAGTATATTGAGATCAGCCACCTGTTCAGTCAGTGGGGGGCCAAGGCGGCGCCAAAAATTATGGCCTTGAAGGAAGGACGCCTTCAGAAAATATTTGGTTGGGATACCGACGCGGGAGGCCAGGAATACGCGGACTTTCTGGGGCAGTTTTTGCGGGCCCTGAAGCCCGAGCTGGAGCGGCTGGGGATTGGCCAAAGGACCTATTTCCACATTTCCGATGAGCCCAACCGGACCCAGATGGACTCTTACCGAAGGGCCTGGGAGGCGGTGCGGGAGGAACTGCAAGGTTACGCCATGATGGATGCTCTTTCGGACCATGCCTTTTATCAAGAGGGGCTGGTGCAGCAGCCGGTGTGCTCCTTGGACCATATTGGGCCGTTTCTGGAGCAGCGCCCGCCCTACCTATGGGGCTATTACTGTACTGGCCAATGCGTGGATGTCCCTAACCGCTTTATCGCCCAGGCCGGAGGACGGACCCGAGTGCTAGGCGCGCTGCTGTACAAATACCGGCTGGACGGGTTTTTGCACTGGGGCTACAACTTCTACAATGTCCAGCATTCCCTATACCCCATTGATCCCTATCGGTGCACAGACGCCGGGGGCGCGTTCCCTAGCGGGGACCCCTTTTTGGTGTACCCGGGCAAGGACGGCAGGCCGGAGGAATCCCAGCGGCTAATGCTCATGGACCAAGCTATGTGTGACTATTGTGCGCTGACGGCGCTGGAACAGCTGGCGGGGCGGGAAAAGGCCCTGTCCTGTATTAACAAAGACCTGACTTTTCACAACTGCCTGCTGGACGAAGTGCAGCTGCTGGCCCTGCGTGAAAGGATTAACAACGCCATTCAAGAGGCTTTGGACCAGAATATAGATAAGGGATAAAGCAGACAAGGAGGTGCTTTTAATGCATCTACGTTGTTTTTCCTGACGTATAAACGCACGCTGGTTTACATAATGTTTTGGCCGAAAAAAACTTTAAACCAAGAAAAACCCACAGTGGACAAGGGGTTATCCACGAATTTCACAGAGTTTTCAACAATAATGCCGCGACGTAATCCAGTTTCAGTTAAAAAAGAGGAGAGAGGACAGGGAGCTTTTCTCGGGCAGCGGATGGCATAGCCAAGCCCTATAAGCTGCGAAATTCAGTAAGACCGCTTACAGCGCCGTACCCTTTTTGGGAATGGTCAGCTCCCTTGTGTCCACGCCCTCGTGCTCCAGCAGCCAAATTTTTTTGTCAATGCCTGCCGCGTAGCCGGTGAGGCTGCCGCCTGTGCCCACCACCCGGTGGCAGGGGATGATAATAGACAGGGGATTATGCCCCACAGCGCCCCCCACGGCCTGGCTGGACATGCTGGCCAGCCCCTGCTTTGCGGCTAGCTGCCGGGCGATGTCTCCGTAGGTGGTTACCTGGCCATAGGGAATTTGACGCAGGAGCTGCCACACCTGCTGCCGGAAAGCCCCGCCAGCAGGGGCCAGATTTAGGCTGTGAAGGCTTGGCTGTTCTCCGGCAAAATACTGGTCCAGCCAAGCCCGTACCTGGGCAAAGACCGGCAGATGGTCTCCCCGTTCTGGGAGTCCCGGCAGGGGGGCCAGAAAATATTTCTGGCCCGCAATCCAGAGGCCCACCAGGGAATGGCCATTCTCTGTACAGGCCAGGGTGAGTTCGCCCAGAGGCGATGGGTAGAGGGTATAATAAAACATGCGGTTTCCTCCTTACAGAGAGTTTTCGAGGCGGCGTTTTGGTGTTTTCCTCATTATACAGAAGGAGCAGGGGAAAGTCACGGGTTTCGCATAAAAAGTCCGGCGTAAGTTCTTTTATGGCGGAACAGCAGGACTGAATATTTATGAAAGAAGTTTTGTGATGAAGGAGTGAATGGCCTTTAGCAGGGAGGGGGCTTTGAATCCAGACTGCTTTTGGCCTCGCGTTCCACCGAGATGCAACGTCCAGGCTCGGTGGATTTCATTGGCAAAGAGGCCCAGGCAGGGCAACAAAACTTTATACTATTCTACCGCCAGCGCACTGGTCCGTTGAACAAACGGTAAAAGTTTCGTCGGCTCGGTGGGCTCGTGACGAGAGTTAATGTATTGCGTCAACTCTTTGCCACATGGCGACCCTCTCCCTTTTCAAAGGTTGCCGGGTTTGGGGTGAGCGTCTGCCAGTGGC
>JAAWSH010000074.1 GCA_022801475.1 Acutalibacter sp.
AGAAGGAACAAAGAGAGAACAAAGAGAGAACAAAGAAGGAACAAAGAGAGAACAAAGAGAGAACAAAGAAGGAACAAAGAGAGAACAAAGAAGGAACCATCGAAAATAGAATGAGGAAGTGGTGTAAATGGCAGAGATAGCGGTACTGGGCCACGGCGTAGTGGGCTCCGGCGTGCTGGAGGTACTGCGGACCCACCAGGAGAGTATTGCCCGCAGAGCGAAAGAGGAGATCCACGTAAAGCATATCCTGGACCTGCGGGATTTTCCCCAGCTGCCCTATGGGGACAGCTTTACCAAGGATTTCAACGTGATTTTAAGCGACCCAGAGGTGCGCATTGTGGTAGAGTGTATGGGGGGCCTGGACCCAGCTTACCGGTTTGTGCGGGCCTGTTTGGAAAACGGCAAAAGCGTGGCTACCTCCAATAAAGAACTGGTGGCGGCCAAGGGCGCGGAGCTGCTGGCCATTGCCCAGCGGAATAACCTGAATTTTCTGTTCGAGGCCAGCGTGGGCGGGGGCATCCCCATTATCCGGCCCATCAGCCAGTGCCTGGCCGCCAATGAGGTGGGGGAGATTGCCGGGATTCTCAATGGCACTACCAACTTCATTTTAACCAAGATGATCCGGGAGCACATGGGCTTTCCCGAGGCCCTGAAGCTGGCCCAGGAGCTGGGCTACGCCGAGCGGGACCCCTCTGCCGACGTGGAGGGCGCGGACGCCTGCCGGAAGATCTGCATCCTGGCCAGCCTGGCCTTTGGCAGCCACGTGTACCCCGAACAGGTGCATACCGAGGGCATTACGAACATCACCCTGGAGGACGTGGCCTACGCCGGGGCCTGGGGCGGGGTGATTAAGCTCATTGGCCAGGTGAAGATGGGGGAGAACGGGAAAATCGCCATTCAGGTGGCCCCCATGTTCATCCACCGGGAGAGCCAGCTAGCCAATGTGGACGATGTGTTTAACGGCATTCTGGTCCGGGGAGACGCCACCGGCGACGTGGTGTTCTACGGCAAGGGCGCGGGCAAGCTGCCCACCGCCAGCGCTGTGGTGGCGGACGTTATCGACTGCGTCAAGCACTTTAAGGCCCGGAAGTACCTGTTCTGGGAGGACGCCAAGCCGGACTATGTAGAGCCCTTTGGAGAGACGGAGGGGGATTTCTTTGTGCGGGTGCGCTTTGGCGGGGATTCCGCCGGAGCCTTTGCCCAGGCGGAAAAGCTGTTCCCCGGGGCGGCGCGGATTATCCGCAAAGAGGAGGAGCCCGGCGAGGCGGGCTTCACGGTGGCCGGCATTACGGAGAACGGCTTGCAAAAGAAGCTGAAAGCCTTGGCCGGACAGGGCGTAGAGGTGCTGGGCCGGATTAAGATTTCGGACTATTAAGCTGGAGAGTTGGCTTTGCCAACTATCATAACATATAAGGGGGAATCCCAATGATCCGCATCGACGTGCCCGCCACCAGCGCCAACCTGGGCTCTGGCTTCGACTCTCTGGGCCTGGCGCTGACTATGAAAAACCGGGTGTGGATGGAGGAATACGACGGGCTGGAAATCAGCTGTACCGACTCCACAGAGGTGCCCAAGGACGAGAGCAACCTGATCTTTTGGGCCGCCAAGCACCTATATGAGGTCTGCGGCAAAAAGCTGCCGGGGCTGAAAATCATTCAAGAGAATAATATTCCCATGGCCCGGGGCCTGGGCAGCAGCTCGGCGTGTATTGTGGCGGGCATATTGGCCGCCAACCGCTTTATGGGCAATCCCTTAAGCAAGACGGACCTGATTAACCTGGCGGCCAAGATTGAGGGCCACCCGGATAATACCAGCCCGGCCCTCTCTGGGGGGCTGGTGGCCTCCGCCATGGAGGGGGAGCGGGTGTACAGCGTCAGCGTGCCGGTGAGCGATAAAATCCGCTTTGCCCTGATGATACCGCCCTTTGAGCTGAAAACCGAAAAGGCCCGTGCCGCCCTGCCCAAGGAGTACAGCCGGGAGGACGCGGTGTATAACCTGTCCCGGTCGGGGCTGATGACCGCCTCGCTGTTTTCCGGCGAGCTGCATAACCTGCGGGTGGCGGTGCAGGACCGCATCCACCAGCCGTACCGGTCGGGGCTCATCGAAAACTATGACAATGTGTTCCGCATGAGCTACGAGCTGGGCTCTTTGGGCACCTACGTCAGCGGGGCCGGGCCCACCATCATCGCCATGATCGACGCCCAAAACGCCCAGGCTTTTGGCAAGGCCTGCGTCAGCCACCTGGCGGACAAGGGCATTACCGGCTGGCGGGTGGAGATCCTCCAGGCGGACCAGGAGGGGGCTAAGGTGGTTATCGAATGACCGAAGAGCGGCTGCGCTCCTGCTGCTCAGCGCGCTGCTGTGGCAGGGCAACCGGGCGCTGAGAGCGCGGCGCAAGGCCCGATCGCGGGGCGCGTGAGTGCGGAAGGGAGTATCCAAAATGGCAGAGCAAGTGAAAGAGCAAAAGATCAGCAAAAACTGGCTGATAGCGGGAATTCTCATTTTGTTGACTCTAGTGCTTGCCCTAGCCCCAGCGGCCTGGCAGTGGCACAAGGCCAAGAGCTGGGAGGAAGCGCTGCTCCAGGTGGCGGGCAGCGAGGCGGCGGTCCTATGGAAAGACTACTATATCAGCGACTACCAGGAGTTCTGCCGGCAGGACCCGGCTTCTTTCGCGGGGATGCTTTCCGATAAAGGCCGGGAGGTCCGGGATAAGCTGGACTATTTGCGGGAGAACGGCGGGCCAAGCCACGAGGGGCCTGGGCTGGTGCTTACTTTATATACCAACCTGGCGGTCCACCGCATGGAGCGTGGAGACAGCCCGGAGCTGGAGGCGGCCTTCCGGGAGCTGCGGCCGGGGCTGGCGCTGCTTTTCGACTGGGACACAGCCGAGACCTACGCCCTGCTCCAGGACTTAGGTCCGCTGGAGGAGCGCTTAGAGGCGGTGGAGGACTTGACAATGGACTGAGGGCCTTTGGGGGGCTGGCTTTGCCTGATAAGGGCAAGGCTTGGCGTCCGCTGGGGGGGGAACCTCGACAAGGGGACTGACCCGCTCCAAATACCCCAATGCGCCCCCGCTCTTGACAGCGCTTTCCATCCACGCTATAATATCACTACTTGACTATACTAAGAGCCTATCCCGAAATAAGACGCGCGCAGGTTGCGCCGTCAGATTTTTCGTCAAAAAGTGCAGATTGAGCGCAGACAATCTGACGATTGACAAGCGAATGACGATTGACAAGCGAAAGCTGTGCTTTGTGACGGAAAATATGTAAGCAAACTGTGTGCGGATTATTTTGGGATTGGCTCTAAATCCAGAGGGGTTGTATATGGCTTTAATCGTTCAGAAATTCGGCGGCACCTCCGTCCGGGACGCCGAACGCATCGATAATGTGGCGAGAATCGTCACCTCCGCCTATAAGGACGGCAACGATATGATCGTGGTGGTCTCCGCCCAGGGCGATACCACCGACGACCTGATCGCCAAGGCGGCCGAGGTGAACCACCGCCCCAGCAAGCGGGAGATGGATATGCTGAAATCCGCCGGGGAGCAGATGTCCGCAGCCCTCCTGGCCATGGCCATCGAGCGCATGGGCTACCCAGTGATTTCCCTGCTGGGCTGGCAGGCAGGGATCAACACTACCTCGGACTACGGCAGTGCCCGCATTAAAAAAATCGACGCATCCCGTGTAAAGAAAGAACTGGATAAGCGGCGCATTGTGGTAATCGCCGGCTTCCAGGGCTTCAATCGTTATGGAGACATAACCACCCTGGGCCGGGGTGCTTCAGATACCAGCGCGGTGGCCATGGCCGCCGTGATGCACGCAGACCTGTGCCAGATTTACACGGATGTGGACGGGGTGTACACCGCCGACCCCCGGAAGATTCCCGGGGCCAAGAAGCTCTCCTGCATCACCTACGACGAGATGCTGGAGCTGGCCTCTTTGGGGGCCCAGGTGCTGCATAACCGGTCCGTGGAAATGGCGAAAAAATATAATATTGAATTGGAGGTCCTCTCCAGCCTAACTGGTGCCAGGGGGACCATTGTCAAGGAGGAGAACGGCGTGGAACAAATGCTCATCAGTGGTGTGGCGAAGGACGACAACATAGCCCGCATTTCAATTATCGGCGTGCCCGACAAGCCCGGCCTGGCCTTTAAGATTTTCTCCAAGCTTTCCAGCAAGGGCACCAATGTGGACATCATCTTGCAGTCCATTGGCCGCAATGGCACCAAGGACATCAGCTTTACGGTGGAGAAGGACCGGATGGAGGACACCATCGACCTCTTGAAAGAGTACACCGAAAAGCTGGGGGCCAGCAGCCTGGTGGCGGACGACAATGTTTCCAAGGTGTCGATTGTGGGCGCGGGCATGGAGAGCCACCCCGGCGTGGCGGCGGAAATGTTCGAGGCGCTGTTCAGCCGGAACGTGAACATCCAGATGATTTCCACTAGCGAGATCAAGATCTCGGTGCTGGTGCATAAGTCAGACAGCGACCGGGCGGTAGAGGCCATTCACCAGAAGTTCTTCGAGTCGTAAGTGGAAGCCCAAATATTTCCCCGCGCCTATGCCGGGGTTTAGGAGTGACATCATGGACTTTAATCCCTTCCAATTAATACAAAACGCCCTGTCCCAGGAACTCTCCCAGCAGGGCTTTAGCGAGGCTCAGGACCTGGAGGACCCCGCGGGCCGGGCAGTGATGTTTGTGGCCGCGGATGTGGCATACAGTCTGCTGTATGACGACAAGCGCAAAAGCTTTATTCTGCGCTCTACCTCGCTGACAGATGGCAAGCCCGGGGACTGGCGGGAGCTCTCCCGGTGGCTGTTTGACAAAATGAGCGGGGAGCGGGCCGACGCGGAGAGCATTCTTAACGACTTTTTGGACGTGGTGCGGGGCCCCAAGCGGGTGGCCATTGTGCAGCAGCGCAAAAAAAGGGGCCAGGACGAGCGGAACATTGACCCCATGTTTTTCATCAACCGGCTGGTGAATATTTTCCCGGAGCTAAAGGACCAGCTGAACCAGGAAAAGATTGTCTATGGCCAGGTGCGCTTTGTCACCTTTATCAAACACAAGGTGGTTCCCTTGTGTGAGGACCTGGTCAACCAGTATCCGGACAGCGAACCGGTGCAGAAGCTTTGCGGACTGTTAGATGATATGTATAAGAATGGGGACATGGACCTGCGGTCTATTGTTACCTATGTGCTGCTCAACGGTCTTTCCGCCCAAGCCTATGGCAAGCTGGCCTCTGGGCTGGGGGAGGAGCTGCAAAAGATCAGCGGTTTTTCCCGCAAGCTCATTGGCAAGAACATCAAGCCTGAAAAGAAGAAAAAGAAGAGCGGCAAAAAGGTGGAGGCCCGGCTGGATAAGCGGTGACTCCATCTAGACAGGAGCGGGCGGGGAACTTAGGCGGGGACAGAAAAATCCCGTGGCGGAGAATTTTCCGCGATGGAAGGTTCCCGTGGAGGAGAACTTTCTGCGATGGAAAGTTCCCGTGGAGGAGAACTTTCCGCGATGGAAGGTTCCCGTGGCGGAGAGCTTTCCGTAATGGAAAGTTCCCGTGGCGGAGAGCTTTTCGTAATGGAAAGTTCTCCGCCTGGGCTTGACAAACTCCCCAAAACCATGCTATACTAAGAGTACCTCGTAAAGAGGGCTCTTTTTTTGTACCCACTTTTTCGAGGGAGGCAAATTGAAGAAATGGAGGCGCCGAAAACATGCGAGTGAAGATTGTGCTGGCCTGCACTGAGTGCAAGCAGCGGAACTATCTTAGCAAGAAAAACAAGAAAAACGACCCGGACAGGCTGGAAATGAACAAATACTGCCGGTTCTGCCGGAAACACACCCTGCATAGGGAAACTAAGTAAGGAGCGGGTTGGATTATGGCGGATGACGCGAAGAAGCCCGAAACAAAAACCAAAAAGCCCAACCCCTTTGTGAGCTTTGGGAAGCGTACAGCGAAGTTTGTGAAGGACTGCAAAGGCGAGGTAAAGAAAATTGTGTGGCCCACGCCAAAGGCTGTTTTTAAAAACACCGGCGTGGTGCTGGTTACCATTCTTGTGCTTGGGCTCTTTGTCTTTGCCCTGGATACGGTTTTTATGAACCTTTTGGGCCTGGTGATGAACGTGGCGGCCTAAGGCTGCTCTTTTTGGCAAGAAAAAGTTATTTGTTATGAAAAAACAAACCCCCGCGGTTTTTATGAGAAAGGAAAGTGGTCACAGTAATGGCGGATGAAGCAAGATGGTATGTGGTGCATACCTACTCTGGATATGAGAACAAAGTGGCCTCTAACCTGGAAAAAACCGTGGAAAACCGGCAGATGCAGGAACTGATCCAGGAGATCAAGGTGCCTACCGAGATGGTGACCGAGATCACCGAGGAGGGAAAACGCAAAGAAGTGGAGCGCAAGGTGTTCCCTGGCTACGTCATTGTGAAAATGGTGATGACGGACGAAAGCTGGTACGCGGTGCGGAACATTCGCGGTTGCACGGGTTTTGTGGGGCCCTCTTCTAAGCCTGTGCCCCTGACTGACGAGGAAGTGGCGCGGTTGGGCATTGAGAAACGGGAGGTCCATGTCAGCTATCAAGTGGGCGATTCAGTGAATATTGTGGACGGTCCCTTGGATGGTTTTGTAGGCGTGGTGGAGGAGCTGGATGTGGAAAAGAACCGGGTGCGCGTGACGGTCTCCATGTTCGGCCGGGATACACCCGTGGAGCTGGAGCTGGACCAGGCGGAGCCGGTTTAATCAGACAAAATGCGGGACCTTAGCACAAAAGCCAGGCAAGGGAGGCATTCATAGTATCCCTATCCCTTGCAAAAACAGAGCGGCTTGACGTGCAAAAAGCAAATGGTCTATGATTTGCCTGTGTCTTTTGAAAAAGAAGCAGAAATCATTGACTGTTGAAGAATGAAAAGAACCGCTTATATCCAGGAGCGCAGCGGTGATTCCCATCAATGGACGGGAACGCCTAGAATGTGCGACACAAGTCCTGTCAACCCACCGCAGGGTAGCGCGCGGCTTTGCGCGTCCCCGCGTTAAACGGTCCAGCGCGTGCGCTGGACGCTGGGTGGGAGGTGTGGGTAAAATTTCCTGCCCGCACCGCTAATACCACATTTTTTGGAGGTAATGTTAAAAATGGCACAAAAAGTAACGGGCTTTATTAAGCTCCAGATTCCCGCCGGCAAGGCAACACCGGCCCCCCCGGTTGGTCCTGCTCTGGGCCAGCACGGCGTTAATATCATGGCTTTTACCAAGGAGTTTAACGAGCGCACCAAGAACGACGTGGGTCTTGTAATCCCCGTGGTTATCACTGTGTATGCGGACCGCTCCTTTACCTTTATTACCAAGACCCCTCCCGCAGCTGTGCTGATTAAGAAAGCCTGCAATATCGAAACTGCTTCCGGCGAACCCAACAAGAAGAAAGTGGCCACCATTACCAAGGAGCAGATCCAAAAGATCGCGGAGACCAAGATGCCCGACCTGAACGCAGGGTCTCTTGAGGCCGCTATGAGCATGATCGCCGGTACCGCCCGCAGCATGGGCGTCGTCGTGGGCGAATAAGGAGGGTGTAAGAGAT
>JAAWSH010000075.1 GCA_022801475.1 Acutalibacter sp.
CCCCCCCGCCGCCCGGCCGTTGCGCCAGGCCCATCCGGGCTTTGCGTTGGTTTGCGGGGTGTGGGGTGGAATCCCACGATCTTTGAAAGGGGAAATGAAATGTTAAGTTCTGTTATGCTTTGCGCGGGGTTTGGCATGGGGATTTTGGCCATATCCTTTGCCAAAACCAAAAAAGAGGAACGCCTGCCGGTTTTTGGAATTTGGACGGGACTGCTCTTTATGGCGGCCCTTACCATGCGGCTGATTTTGGCCTATACCTCGGACGGCTTCTCGGTGGACATTGGCACCTTTAAGTCTTGGGGCGAAATCACCGCCCGAGTGGGCTTTGGAGAGATCTACCAGCAGGACATCTTCCTGGACTATCCCCCCGGCTATCTGTACGTGCTGGCTCTGCTGGAAAAGATCCGTCAGTTCTTCTGCTTTGCCATAGAGGGCCAGACCTATACCATGGTAATGAAACTGCCCTCCATTCTGGCCGACCTGCTCTGCGGCGGCGCGGTACTGTACCTGGGCCGGAAAAAGCTGGGGGATCTTATGGGCCTGTTCGCCGCGGCGGCATACCTGTTCTGCCCAGGGGTATTTGTGAACTCCGCCATGTGGGGCCAGGCGGACTCCTTTTGCACCATGATCCTGCTGGCCTCTGTGCTCCTGCTCTACGCCGAGCGCTATGTCTGCTCTGGGCTTCTATATGGGGTGGCTGTCATCTTTAAGCCCCAAATGCTGGTGTTTGCCCCCCTGTACCTGTTCTTCGCCATCAAGCGGAAGCGTTGGCTGGGCCTGGGCCTTGGGGTGGTCTGCGCCCTGGCGGCCATTTTGTTGGTGGCTACGCCCTTTACCAAAAACTTTGACTACGCCTGGCTGATTGCCAAGTACCAGTCCACCCTGAACTACTACGACTACTATAGCATCAATGCCTGTAACTTCTGGTCCCTGATCAAGTGGAACTGGCGGAGCCTGCCCCACGGCCTGACCGGCGCCCTGCTTACCGTGGCCGCGCCCATTGCCGCCACCGGGGCCTGCGGCGTGCTGATGTTCCTCTCTAAGCGCAAGGACGTGCTCTTTGCCGCGCCGGGGGTGCTCATGGGCATTATGTATATTTTCGGGGTAAAAATGCACGAGCGCTACCTGTTCCCAGCTTTCCTCTTTGTGCTGCTGTGCTTTGTGTTCACCCGGGACCGCCGGCAGCTGTGGGCCTTTGGGCTAATGGCAGGGGCCAACTATCTAAACGTGGACTACGTGCTGTGGATGTTCCGAGAGTTCGGCCCCTCTTCTTATGACCCCAACGCCGCGGCCAGCGTGGCCATTTCCGCCTTGCAGATGGTTGCCCTGGGCTACCTGCTGTGGGTGGATTACCAAATCTATATTAAAGAAAAAATTGTGGAGGCCGGGGCTCCGCAAAAGAAGGAGTCTGCCAAAATGGGAAAAAAAGGAAAAAAGGGCGGCAAGGGTAAAAGCAGCCAAGCCAAGCGGGCTCCTGCTCCCCAGTCCTGGCTAGAAAACCGCCGGCCAGAGCCAGACATTGATAAACGCATGAAACTGCCGGACTGGATTGTCATGGCGGCTGTAACCCTGGTCTATGCCCTGGTGGCCTTTTGGCGGCTGGGAGGCACCGTGATGCCCCAAACTGCCTGGGCCCCAGAGGAAGGCGAGAGCGTGGTGCTGGAGGCGGACGTAACCTGCTATGAGCTGGTCTACCTGCCGGGCCTGGTTCCCGACGCCAACCATTATGCCGCCCGGGTGGGCTCCTCCATGCGTATTGAGTCCAGCCAAGACGGGGTCTACTGGGAAGACTGCGGCGAAACCAGCAAGGACTATGTGTTCGCCTGGAAAACGAAGGTCCTGACTGTGCCCGGCCGCTTTGTGCGGCTAACGGCCCTGGATGGCTCGGTGGCTCTGTTCGAGGCTTCCATCCGGCCCACTGGCGCGGAGAAGGTCCCCGCTGTTACGATTCAGGGCGAAGCCGGGGCCCAGGCTCTGGTGGACGAGCAGGACACAGTGCCAGCCTATAAGACCTACGAGAATTCCAGCTACTTCGACGAGATCTACCATGGCCGCACGGCCTATGAGCATATCCTGGGCCTAGAGCCCTACGAGAGCACCCACCCGCCTCTGGGCAAGCACATCATCTCCCTGGGCATCCGCATGTTTGGCATGAACCCCTTTGGCTGGCGGTTTATGGGCACGCTGTTTGGGGTTTTAATGCTGCCCGTTCTCTACCATCTGTGCAAGCAGCTCTTTGGCCGCACCTGGCTTTGCGGCATGGCCACGCTTCTCTTCGCCTTTGACTTCATGCACTTTACCCAAACCCGCATTGCCACTATTGATACCTATGCGGTATTTTTCCTGCTTCTAATGTACGACGCTATGGTGGCTTTTATCCGCCAGGATATTTTGAAAGCTAAACTGCCCTCGCTGCTGATCCCCCTGGCCCTTAGCGGCATCTTTATGGGCCTGGGTGTGGCCAGCAAGTGGACCGCCGCCTACGGGGCCGTGGGCCTGGCGGTACTGTTCTTTGGCAAGCTGATAGAGACCTACCGTTACGAGAGCCGGGGCCACCGCTCCACCCAGCCGGTGCTGCGGCGCTGCGGCCAGCTGTGCGCCTGGTGCTGCCTGTTGTTTATCGCCATTCCCTTTGGCATTTATTTTGCCGCCTATTTGCCCATGACCACCCTGCCCCACAATGTGGACCATATGTTTGACGCCTTTGTAAACTACCAGACCAGCATGTTTAACTACCACTCCAAACTGGTGGCAACCCACGACTTCGCTTCACCCTGGTACGAGTGGCCGGTGGATTTCCGGCCCATCTGGTACTTTAGCAGCGACCCCTGCAACGCCCAGGGACAGTACAGCACCATCTCTGCTGTAGGCAACCCCCTGCTGTGGTGGAGCTGCATCCCTGCCGCACTGTTCGCGGCCCTGCTCTGGTTCAAGCAGCGCCGTATGGCTTGTGCTGTGGCCCTAACGGGCTTTTTGGCAGTGTACATGCCCTGGGTACTGGTGCCCCGGCTGACCTTTATCTACCACTATTTCACCGCTGTGCCCTTCTTGGTAGTGGCCCTAGCCGCCTGCGTGGAGTGGCTGACCAACCAAACCCGGCTGGGCAACCAGGTGACTCTGGGCGGAAAAATCCAGGTGCAGCTGGCGCCCTTGTGTATGGGCGCTTTCGCGGTCCTGTGCCTGGTACTGTTTATGGTATATTTTCCGGTGATTTCCGGCAAGCCCACCACCCACGACTACGCCAATGCTCTGGAACTGATGAAGAGCTGGTTCTTTAGTTCGCCCTAAAAAGAGCGGCCGGCCAAGCCGCCAGAGAGCGGGACAAACTTCCCCCCTTCAGGATATGGAACAGGGCCCCACGGTCTTGCCTTATAAAGTACACGAACTAAATAATTTTTAGCTCAGCGGCAAAGCTGCCTGCTTCAAAAGTGGTGAAACACCTCTTTTGAATTGTGTGAACTATAAAAGGCGGCGCGAACCCAAAAAGAGTGTAACCCAACCGGCCGCGGCTTCCAAAAGCCGCCCCGGCAGCAAACGGGCAAAGTGGAGGGAAGCGAAATTGTGTCAGGAGCGGCCCATTCGCTAAAAAGCCTCCCAAGCGGAAAGCTCCCTATTTTCAAGCAAGCCGAAGCCCTTCCCAAAAGAAGGCGCTCTCTACTCTCCAGACTAAAATAAACGCCCCACGCGAAAAAGCGGGAGAAGCCCTCAAAAAGGACCTCTCCCGCCAATTTTTTATTCTCCCGCATAAGTCCAGCGGCAGCCCGCCTCAGTCCTCCCACTGGCCGCTCATGCCTTCTCGAATCTGCTGGTAGCTGTACCCCAGCCGCTGTAACCCAGCATAAGCCCGGCGGTGGATCTTTTCATCCTCCTGCCAGCCCGGATACTTTTTTTCCAGCACAGCCCGCAGACTCTCTAGCTGCTGCTCCTCGTCCCCATACTCCTCTAAAAGCTCCTGGATCAGCTCTGGGTCAATACCCTTTTGCCGGAGCTCCTGCTTTACCCGCAGAGGCCCCCAGCGCTTGCGGAGGAACAGGTCCTTGGCATAGCTTCTGGCAAAGGCCTGGTCGTCTACCAGGCCCAGCTCCTCCATATGATCAGCTGCGGCCTGGGCGGCTTCCCGAGAAGCCGCCGTGCGGGCAATCTTCTCTGTCAGCTCTTTTTTTGAGTGATTTCGATGCTCCAGCAGGTACAGGGCCTTTTCCTTGGCCCGGCGGGCGTCCGAGGCTTGTATCAGCTCGTGCAGCTCTTCATCGGTCAGCTGATCCCCTGGCTTTAGCTTGGACAACAAAAAAACCTCTGTGTCCACCTTTACAGCGGCCTCGCCGTCTATGTACAGCTGGGTCAGGCCCTTGCGTCTGGGCTCGGCGGCGGTTAGCTCCATCATTCGTCGTCATCCACTTCAATGTCGATTACAGACTCGTCTACCACCCGCCGGGCGGGGCTTTCCTCGGCCGGGGCAGCCGGCTGTGCCACTGGGGCTACCGGTTTGGTTTTGGGGCCGCTTTTGGCAAAGAGCTTGTCCACATTCTCCCGCACCTTTGCCTCAATCTGCCCGGCCACATCCGTATTGGCTGTCAGAAAGTCCTTCACCTTGTCCCTGCCCTGGCCAATGCGCTGGCCATCGTAAGAAAACCAGGAGCCGCTTTTCTGGACAATATCCAGCTGAACAGCAATATCCACCAGCTCGCCGGTGCGGGAAATCCCCTGCCCATACAGCACGTCAAACTCCGCTGTGCGGAAGGGCGGGGCCACCTTATTCTTCACCACCCGGGCCTTGGTGTGAGAGCCAATAATATCCGTGCCGCTTTTCAGCACCTCGCCCTTGCGCACGTCAATGCGCACCGAGGAATAGAACTTCAGGGCACGGCCGCCAGGGGTCACCTCGGGGTTGCCATAGACAATGCCCACCTTTTCCCGCAGCTGATTGATAAAAATGGCCACACAATTAGACTTGGAAATGGCCCCTGCCAGCTTGCGCAGGGCCTGGCTCATCAGGCGGGCCTGCAAGCCTACGTGGGTGTCGCCCATCTCCCCCTCAATCTCGGCCCGGGGCACTAGGGCGGCCACGGAGTCTACTACAATCACGTCAATGGCGTTAGACCGTACCAGGGCTTCTGTAATCTCCAGGGCCTGTTCGCCGGTGTCCGGCTGGGAGACCAGCAGGTTTTCCACGTCCACCCCCAGGTTCCCAGCATACACCGGGTCCAGGGCGTGCTCTACATCAATAAAAGCGGCGTTGCCCCCCAGCTTTTGCCCTTCAGCCACACAGTGCAGGGCCAGGGTGGTTTTGCCGGAGGATTCCGGGCCGTATATCTCCACAATTCTCCCCCTGGGCAGCCCGCCAATGCCAAGGGCCAGGTCCAGGGAGAGGGAGCCTGTGGGAATGGCCTCTAGGTTGAGAACAGAGTTCTGCCCCAAAATCATCACAGCCCCCTCGCCAAACTGCTTCTTTATTTGGCCAAGGGCGGTTTCCAGGGCTTTAGCCTTGTCCTCCGGCTTTCCGCTGGCACGGGTGCTGATAGGGGGCTGTTTTTTTTCCGCCATAGTACGATTTCCTCCTTCAAAATGGGCCGCTTACGGGTCTATGATTAGGTTATGGGCATTATAAGTAACCATGCTTTTTGTGCAGCTGACTTTATAAAGGGATAAAACCTTTCCCTGCTTTCTCTCTTTTGAACCGCGGTTAACATTATACAAGAAAACACACATAAAAGCAATAGGGCGGCCTCCAGCGGGAGTATCTAAACCGCGTTGTTTTTACGTGCAGGCTTCCGCCGTCGGAGGCCAAAATATCGTCATAAAATACTCCCTTTGGCCACGCCCGGCTCCTACTTCCTGGGCTCAAAGCACAAATTCATATCCACCGTGGTCTCTATGCCTGGCACTGTGCCCTGGTCGCTGTACTGCCAGATTCGGAAATGATAGCACACTGCGGGCCGGGGGTTGTACTCTGCATACCAGAACTCATAGTCTTTCAGCAGGTCCAGGTCATAAAAGTAGTAGGCCTGGTGTTTATTAAAATATACACAGGGGGTATAGCCCCCTTCTTTTATGGTTTCACAAAAGGCCTTGGCCGCCGCTGTCACGGTTTCTCCCGGGCAGTTCAGGGCCCGCAGGGTCTCGGCGGGCAGGTCCTCGCTGGGCACCGGGTCTTCCCAGTCGAACACCACCGGAAAGTCCAGCTTCTTGCCCTCCAGCTGCTCCAGCACAAACTTGGCCTCCGCCTCGCCCTCTTTGGCTGTCACAGCCTGAGAGAAAAAGTACACCCCCAGCTGTAGGCCCGCGTCGCTAGCCCCGGCCAAATTTTCGGCAAAATTCTGGTCCAGGTTCAGCACTCCCTGGGTCATGCCCCGGTAGCCAAGGCGGATGATGGCGAACTCTACCCCTGCGGCTTTCACCGCATACCAGTCGATATTCCCCTGGAACTCCGAAACATCTATGCCAAGGGCCGCGTCCTTATATTCCAGAAAGCCGTCGCCGCCGGTCTTAAAGGCATTCATATCATATTTGTTATCCGGCACGTCAAAGTCTGGGATAATCACCTGGCCCTCGTACAAGTCATCATACAAACGCATCCCCTCGGGGATCACGTTAAAGCTGGTTTCAGAGGACGGGTGGGGGTCCTCCTGGGGCTCGTTTCCAGAGAAGAACACAATCAGCAGGGTAATCAGCACCACAAGCAAAGCCACGCCCGCGCAGATCAGCGCCAGCCGCCGGACCTGTTGTTTATTTGCAAAAAAGTCTATCATTCTGTCCTCCCCTTATGGATATTTTTTCAGGCAAAGGGTCACCCGCACCTTGCCAGTGACGTTTCCATTTTCATCCTTCACAGGATATACCCCAGGCACCGAACCCGCGTCCGTATACTGCCACATTTTAAAATCATAGTAAAAGCTGGGCTTTGGCTGATACTCGGCGTACCACATATCATAGCCGGAAAGCCGGGAAAGGTTCAGCCGGTTGTATGCATGGGTTTTGGTGGCGTAGTAGCTGGGGGTATACCCCGCCCGGCGGATAATATTGCAAAAGGTGTCAATAAAGCCGGTCACCTGTTCGCCGTTGCAGCGGGTGGTGCGGGCGCTCTCGTCCTGGCTGCCGTCGTCCTTCAGATCGTATTCCCAATGAAAGGCGACCGGGTACGTGATGGAATGGCCCCGCACCAGATCAATCACCTTTTCCGCCTCCTCCTCGGCCTCGGCGTCCGTAATAGCCTTTGAGTAGAAATACACGCCCACCGGCATGCCCACGGACTCGGCCCCGGCCAAGTTTGCCTCAAACTGCTTGTCCACTACAATATTTCCGGTGTTGTTCTGCCGGTATCCCACTCGAATCATTACAAAGTCAATGCCGCTCTCTTTAAGCATCTGCCAGTCCACTTCGCCGGTGCCGGCGTAAAGGTTTACCCCCAGGGTGCTCTCTCCCCCCAGGTAACTGACCACGTTTTCCTCTTCAGCAAAATCTTTCACCTCATAGCTGCTGGTGGGAATATCATAATAGGGAATGGTCATATGTCCGCTGTACAGGTCGTCCACCACCAGGGTGGAGTC
>JAAWSH010000076.1 GCA_022801475.1 Acutalibacter sp.
AATAGTACGGTTGTACTATGACGGAAAAAGTGCAGGCAAATCGTGCGCAGAGCCCACGAGCAGGGTTGCGCGGGCGGGTTTGCTCGGGCAGGTTTACACGAGCAGGTTTGCACGGGCGGGTTTGCACGAGCAGGTCTGCTCGTGGGGTCTTTGTGCGGTGCTGCCTTAAGTATAAGAAGCGGGTTTTAGGGGAGCAGGTTGCGGTTGCTTTTTATTTTTTTGGAGGATATAATAGGGGGACAAGCCAAAGAGAAAAGAGAAAACAGGCGGGAAAGGCCAAAGGGCAGGGGCCCGTATTGGCAAAAGAGAAAACGGGCGGGGCCGCGCTTGGCAAAAAATACAGGGATAAAATACCACCGGGAGGCACCAATGGCAAAGAAATATTACGCCGTGCGCAGCGGCAAAGACGGCAAGGGAATCTACTTTACATGGGAGGACTGCAAGCGCCAGGTCCACGGCGTGACCGGGGCCATATATAAAAGCTTCCCCACCCTACAGGAGGCCCAGGCGTTCCTGAAAGGCGGGGAAGATATAAAGGGCGCTGGCTTTACCGATAGAGAAGAGGAGGCCCCAAAAGGCGCTGGCTCTGGGGACCAGGGTAAGGCCGTGGCCTATGTGGACGGCAGCTATGACCAGCGCTCTGGGGACTTTGCCTGCGGGGCGGTGCTGTTCTTTGGGCAGGAGCAGCGGGAGTTTTCCCAAAGGTTCACAGACCCCCAGCTGGCCCAGATGCACAACGTGGCCGGGGAGATTATGGGCGTGCTGACCGTGCTGCGCTACTGCCAGGAGCAGGGCATTCCGGCAGTGGAGATTTACCACGACTACGAGGGCCTGGCCCGCTGGGCCGACGGCAGCTGGAAAGCCAACAAGCCCGGCACCCAGAGCTATGCCGCCGCCTGCCGGGAGGCGGCAAAGACCATGGAGATTCGCTTTGTGAAGGTAAAGGGGCACTCGGGCGACAAGTACAACGATATGGCCGACCAGCTGGCCCGGCGGGCGCTAGGGCTATAGGGCGGCTTGCGCGTTGCCTTAATTTCCCCGTACGGCCTTTTCCAGCCGCTCCAGGGCGGCCTGAATGACCCGGCGGGGCGCGGCCAGGTTCACCCGCTCGAAGCCCGCGCCCTCTGGGCCGAACACATAGCCCTCGTCCAGGAACAGCTGGGCCTTTTGCACCATCAGCTCTTCCAGCTCCTCCTGGGTTTTGCAAAGGGCGGTGCAGTCCAGCCACAGCAGGTAAGTGCCCTGTAGCTCCACAGGCTTGATCTCCGGCAGCCTCTGGTTGATAAAGTCCACGGCCAGCTGGCGGTTGGCGTCAATCACCTGGAGCATCTCCTCCATCCAGGCCTCGCACTGGGTATAGGCCACGCGGCAGGCCTCCAGCCCCAGGGCGGCGGGGCCGTGGTCGCAGAACTTCTGCTGCACGGCCTGGAACTTCTCCCGGTGGTTGGCGCTGGGAATGATGATATTGGAGGTCTGCATGGCCGCCAGGTTAAAGGTCTTGCTGGGGGCCGTGCACACAATAATGTCGTCCCCGGGCTGGGCGGCGTTGGAGATCACTGTGTGGCTGTGGTCGGGCATGATGATGTCAAAGTGAATCTCGTCGCTAAGGATGCGCACCTGGTTCTCCCGGCAAATATCGCAGATCCGGGCCAGCTCTTCCGGGGTCCACACCCGGCCCACGGGGTTGTGGGGGCTGCACAGAATCAGCATTTTATTCTTGGGGTCCTTGGCCAGGGTTTCCAGCAGGGCGAAGTCTATGGAATAGGCGTGGTCCTGGTAGACCAGGGGGCAGCGGGCCACCTGGCAGCCGTTGGACTCAATGGCCATGTAGAAGGGGTAGTACACAGGGGTCATGATAATGACTCCGTCTCCGGGCTGGGTGTAGGCGGCCACAGCCATTACCAGGGCGGACACCACCCCGTGGGTGCAGCAGATCCACTCTGGCTCAATATGCCAGTGGTGGCGCTTTTCCATCCACTGGCACACAGCGGCCCGGTACTCGCCCGTGGGGCCGGTATAGCCCAGAATATGGGTGTCCATGTACTCCTTCAGGCCAGCGGCAATCTCCGGCGCGTTTTTAAACTCCATATCCGCCACCGAGAGAGGCACCACGTCTGGGGCCACCTGGGGGTTCTTTTTGGGCATCTCGTCCCATTTGCCGCTGCCGCAGTGGGAGCGGTCGAGAAGGGTTTCAAAATCATACTTCATTTTCTTATACTCCTAACATATTGTATTGTCAGCCCGTCTACACGCAGACCATCGTGGCAAACCAAGCCTCCGTCTCCGCCACGGGCAGCGCGTCAAACCCGGCTCCGGGCGCCACCACGCCTACCGGGGTAGGCGGCAGCCGGAACTTTTTGCCTGTATGGCAGCGTACCCGCCAGCCGCAGCGCTCCAAAAGCCCGGTCAGCTCTGGCTGAGAGTAGGCTCCCGCCAGCCCCAAGCCAGCGGCGGCCTCTTGATTTGCCGCGTCGTCCTCTGGGAAAAAGCAGCACAGGGCATACAGGGTCCCCCCGCAGACCCTCCGCAGCTCTCGAACCGCCTGTTCCGGGCCGGGAATATTCTGTAGGCCCAGGCAGGTGGTAACAGCTGGGAGAGAGCCTTCGCCAAAGGGCAGCGCTTTCGCGTCGCAGGCGGTCAAACTCAGCCGGGCGGTCTCTTCTGGTAAAATCGCGCCCAGGTGGTCCCGCAGAACGCTCTCTGAAAGGTCCGTGGCCGTTATAGGCGCGGCGGTCTTTTTCAGTAGCGCTCTTACCAGCATCCCGCGCCCGCTGGCAATGTCCACCACTGGCCCCGGGCAGTCGGCCAGCTCTTTGGCGATAAAGTCCAGCTGGGCCCCAAATTCCCGTATGTACTCCTCTGGGTAGCACTTGCTCCAGGCAAGCTGAAACAGCTCCGCCGCCTCCCGCGCAAGCCCCCGGTCCTGGTACAGGGCGGATTTACAGGCCAGGTCCGCGCCGTTCAAACTTTGGTCGTCGGCGGCGTCCAGGGCGGCGGCGATTTCCGGGTGTTCTCGAAAGAACCGGGTCAATTCCCTTTGGTTTTCCTCCCACTGGTCCGTGCCGCTCATCCCTCCACCCCCGTCTTTGGGCAGAATTCCTGCATACAGCACTGGCCGCATTTGGCGGACCGGGCCGTGCACACCGCCCGGCCGTGCAGCACCAGCCGGTGGCAGAAGTTATTGGATTCCTCCGGGGGCAGCAGCTCCCGCAGGTCCCGCTCCACCTTTTCAGGGGTCTTGGTGGCCGTGAGCCCCAGCCGCCCCGCAATGCGGATGCAGTGGGTGTCTGTGACCACGGCGGGCTTGTGGAAAATGTCGCCCAGCAGCAGGTTGGCGGTTTTGCGGCCCACCCCGGGCAGGCTTAGCAGGTCCTCCATGTTGTCCGGCACCTGGCCGCCGAAATCATCCCGTATCTTCCGGCAGGCTGCCAGAATGTCCCGGGCCTTGGCCCGGAAAAAGCCGCAGGAGTGGATGAGCTGGCCAATCTCCTCCTCGGTGCCCTCACAAAAGTCCTCCAGGGTGGGGAACCGGGCGAACAGCGCGGGGGTGACCTGGTTGACCCGGGCGTCTGTGCACTGGGCGGCCAGCCGGGTGGAGATCAGCAGCTGCAAGGGGTCCTGGTAGTCCAGCGAGCACAGGGCGTCCGGGTACTCCGCCTTTAGGGCGTCCACGGCCTTTAGGGCCACGTCTTGTTTGGTCATAGGCTTCAGTCCTTTTGAGGTTTTTCTACATGATACACCAAAAACCCGCGCTTGGCAAGGCCGGGAAATAGAGTGGGAGCGTCCAAACGCGTTGATAAACGAACGAGGCTCCGGCAACGGAACAGTAAAAGTTTCGTCAACCTTTACAAAGGTTGCGGGGTTTGGAGACTTGACAACGTCAAGTCTTGGGTAGAGCCCAAGAGTTGACTTTGCCAACTCTCCACCGCTGGAGGCCAAAATATCGTCTATAAAAAATAGTCCTTTTGGGCACTCCCAATGGGCACTCCCAATGGGCACTCCCAATGGGCACTCCCAAATAGAATTCGGGCTAAAGAGCATAAGGCGGCTCTTTAGCCCGTTTTTAGGTAGGAAAACTAGGCCTGCGGACCTTCCATCACGCAAAGCCGTATGGCTGGAGAAGTCGGCATTTTCTGCGAAAATACCGAAAAGGGCGGAAATATGTTTTTATCTCCGGCGGCTTAGGGGCGTCGGTCTCGGTTGGTCTCGCCTGCCGGCTCGGTCGGGTCAAAACGGTCTCCAGTGGAGACCTTCCCCGCACCTGGACCGCGTCTTTTTTCCATCCCTTTTTGTTTGGGGGGGAATAAGCCCCCTTAGTGCAGGAACAGCGCCTCGTCCTCCTCTTCCTTGCGGGGGGCGAAGGGGTTGGGGGCATGGGGCAGGTAGGCCTTGTACAGGGCGTCGTCGTGGTTATGGCGCACCGCGCACTCCCGGTCAAAGATCATGGTGGCCACGTCGTCCGGGGCGCAGGGGGTCCACTCTGGCAGAGAGGGGCAGCTGGGCACGCCGTAGCGGGCAAAGTTTACAAAGCTGCCTGCCATGCGGTCCTCCAAAAGGTCCGAGACCCCGGGAATATCGCAGACAAACACCTTGTCCGTGTTGTGGAAGAAGAAGGGGATGTCCGCGCAGTGCCAGGCGCAGTGGCCGTCGTCCAGGGGCATGTCCAGGTTAAACAGGTAGCAGTAGGTGGGGGCCTGGGGATGGGCGGCCTTCTTGCGGGCAAAGTCCTTGCTGGGCTCGCGGCAGACCCCGTCTAGGCTAAGCAGGTCCACCAGGCACTTTTCCGGGTAGCACTGGTGGAAGGCCTCGGCCAGCTCTTCGGTGTGGCCGCCCAGCTTTTTGCGCATCATCTCCAGCTGCTCTTCTTTGGTCAGGTTGTATTTGTTGGCAATGCCGGGGCCGAAGTCGAACTCGCCGAACACAGAACCCACAATCACCGGAATGGTCTTGGCGTGGTCGGTAAAGCCCACGTCCCGGGGGTCGCCCACATAGAAGTCGTTTTCAATGGGGCAGTTGCCCACATAGTGGCCCTGTTTTTCAATCTCCGGGGCCACGGCCTTGTAGGCCTCGGCCAGGCGCTCGTAGGGCAGGGTTTCCAGCTCTTCCACCTGCGCCTCGGTCAGGCCCAGGTAGTTCAGCATAGCCCCGATCAGGGGCCGGCTGTCGTGGCTCTTGGGCTTCATCATGTCGTCAAACACGCCGCTCATGATAATGCCCTTGTGGAACAGCCCGTCCGCCTTTGGAATCTGCATCAGGTTAAACACCTTGGCCCCGCCGCCGGACTGGCCGAAAATGGTGACGTTGTCCGGGTCGCCGCCAAAATTGGCGATGTTGTCCCGCACCCACTGGAGGGCGGCCACCAGGTCGGCGTTGCCCGCGTTGCCGGAGTTTGCGTATTTCTCGCCATAGGGGGAGAGGTCCAGGTAGCCCAGGATGTTCAGCCGGTGGTTCAGGGTGACAACCACCACGTCGCCGTACTTGGAGAGGTTTTCGCCGTCGTAGCCTATATGTTCAATGGAGGAGCCCGCCGAGAACCCGCCGCCGTGCAGCCAGACCATTACGGGCTTTTTGGCGCTGGGGTCAATGGACTGGGTCCACAGGTTCAGGTACTGGCAGTGCTCGTCTTTGGGCCAGTAGCGGTGGGGCACCATAATCTCTCCCTGGCAGCCCTCCCGGTCCAGCATGGGGGACACGTAGCCATAGGAAAAGGCGTCCTTCACGCCCTCCCAGGGGGCGGGGGGCTGGGGCGCCTGGAAGCGCTTGGCGTCCGCGTACTTAATGCCGTGGAAGGTATAGGTGCCGTCAATGATGAACCCCCGCAGCTTGCCAGCCTTGGTCTGTACCACAGGCTCGGTTTTGGTGCATACAAATTGTTTTGCCATGGAAACACGTTCCTTTCTTAAAAAATCTCATCCATATTATAGCTCAAATTTCTGCTCATTGCAAGGGGTTTCTTGTGGATTGTGGACATTTTGCCTTTTGGGGCAGGGGGATTGCCGGGCTGCCCCTGGCAGGCCTGTTTTGGGCGGGGTTCGGGGAATAGGGGCTTTACGGGCGGTCCTTTTGGCCTGCGGCGGCCTGGCCCCTGGGGGAAGCGTTTGGGTGAAACAAGGGGCGCGGCAAATCTCCTAGGCAGGGGCCCTTGCAATTTCCGGTAAGGGGCGCTATAATAATTGCATAAACAACTATTTTTGCAGAGGAGTGGGAGAGCGTGCAGTTTGTAAACCCTCAAAAGGTTTGCCGGGGCATGGAGCTGGGGGAGATGCCCCCCAGCGGGCAAATTGTGAAGGACGCCCTAAACGTGGCCTGGCCCTCGGTGCTGGAATCCTTTTTCGTGTGCCTGGCCGGCCTGGTAGATACCATCATGGTGGGGTCCCTGGGCTCTTACGCCATTGCCGCGGTGGGGCTGACCACCCAGCCGAAGTTTTTGGGCCTGGCCATTTTCCTCTCGCTGAACGTGGCGGTCTCCGCCATTGTGGCCCGGCGCAGGGGGGGCGGGGACCGGGAAAGCGCCAACCGGGTGCTGCGCACCTCGCTGCTGGCCACCGTGGCCCTTACCCTGGTGATCAGCCTGGCCTTTGTGGCCTTTGCGGGGCCCATTATCCGCATGGTGGGCTCAAAGCCGGACACCCACCCGTACGCGGTGGAGTATTTGCGGATTATTATGGGCGGCCTGGGCTTTTCCACCGTTTCCCTGGCCCTAAACGCGGCCCAGCGGGGGGCTGGGAACACCCGCATTGCCATGGTTACCAATATCATCTCCAATGGGGTGAACGTGGTTTTCAACTACCTGCTGATTGGGGGAAACTTCGGCTTTCCCGCCCTGGGGGTGCGGGGCGCGGCCCTAGCCACGGTGATTGGCACAGTGTGCGCCTGCGCCCTTAGCCTGGCCTCTGTACTTAAGAAAGACAGCTTTTTGAACCTGCGGTCCGTGAAGGGGTGGATTGCGGACCGGGCCAGCCTGAAGTCCCTGGCCAACGTGGGCTCCAGCGCCTTTGTGGAGCAGCTGTGCCTGCGGGTGGGCTTTCTGCTGTTTGCCATGACGGTGGCCCACCTGGGCACCACCGAGCTGGCCGCCCACCAGATTGGCATGAACATGATGAGCATGTCCTTTTCCTTTGGAGACGGGCTCTCGGTGGCCTCGGTAACCCTCATTGGCCAAAGCCTGGGCCGCAAGCGGCCGGACATGGCCAAGCTGTATGGCAATGTCTGCCAGAAGATTGGGCTCATCTGTGCCTTTGGGGTGGCTGTGGTGTACTTCCTCTTTGGAAAAGAGATTTTTATGCTGTTCTCCCATGAACAGGTGATTTTGAACTATGGCGTGACCATTATGCGCATCCTTAGCATTACGCTGTTCTTCCAGATTGAGCAGGTGACGGTGTTTGGCTGCCTGCGGGGGGCGGGGGACACCAAGTTTACCGCGCTGGTGTCCTTGATTAGCGTTACCCTGGTTCGCCCGGGGCTTAGCTGGCTGCTGTGCTACCCTCTGGGCCTGGGGCTTATC
>JAAWSH010000077.1 GCA_022801475.1 Acutalibacter sp.
GAGACCATCGCCGCTCCGGTGGAGGGGGTGGGCCACTTCGAGCCTCTGCGCCACTACGCCGAGGTACACCTGCTGCTGGAACCCATGCCAAGAGGAACAGGAATGGTGTTTGCCAGCGCCTGCTCGGAGGATGTTTTGGACCGGAACTGGCAGCGGCTGATTCTAACCCACTTGGGGGAAAAGACCTATCGGGGGGTCTTGACAGGCTCTGCCATTACGGACATGAAGATTTCGCTGATTATAGGCCGTGCGCATGAAAAGCATACCGAAGGCGGCGATTTTCGAGAGGCCACCTACCGGGCGGTACGCCAGGGCCTGATGAAAGCCCGCTCGGTCTTGTTGGAGCCCTGGTACGCCCTGCGGCTGGAGCTGCCCACCCCCAGCCTGGGCCGGGCCCTGGCAGACATCCAGCGCATGGGGGGACAGGCCGGAACCCCTGAAACCCTGGGAGAGGAGACCGTGCTGGAGGCCAGCGTGCCAGTGGCGGCTTTTGGGGACTATGCTGCCCAGGTGGCCGCCTATACAAAAGGAATGGGCCGGGTGGCCTGTACCTTAGAGGGGTACCGCCCCTGTGGAGACCAGCGGAAAGTGGTAGAGGCCATTGGCTATGATCCGGAAGGAGACACAGGGGACCCGGCGGGGTCTGTGTTCTGTGCCCACGGAGCCGGGTTCCTAGTGCCCTGGGACCGGGTGGAGGACTATATGCACCTGCCCGCCCTGCGTCTGCCTGCCCCAGAGCCCGCCGCCCCGGCTGAAGAGGAGGCGGCCCCCACCCGCCCTTTTGACCCTGCCCCCGCCGCCCGGGGCGGGCCTGCCGCCACCCTGGAACAGGACGCGGAGTTGCTTGCCATTTTTGAAAAGACCTATGGCCCCGTGCGGGCTAGAGGGTTCCTCCCCCAGGAAAAGCGGCGGGACCCGGACCCGGGTCCCGCCAAGGTGCGGCTGCCCGACCTGGGCCCGGAATATCTTCTAGTGGACGGATACAATATGATCTTTGCATGGAAGGACTTGAACGCCATTGCTAGAGAGGACCTGGAGTCCGCGCGGCAGGCGCTGATGGATATTCTCAGCAACTACCAGGGCTACCGGCAGAACCGGGTGATTTTAGTATTCGACGCCTATAAGGTGCCAAAGGGCACGGGCTCGGTGTTCAAGTATCATAACATTCATGTGGTCTATACCAAAGAGGCCGAAACAGCGGATGCATACATTGAAAAGGCCAGCTACCAGCTGACCAAAGAGCACAGGCGGGTGCTGGTGGCCAGCGCGGACTTTGCGGAGCAGCTGATTATTCTTGGCCACGGAGCGCTGCGGATGCCAGCCCAGGAGCTGCGGGCCGAGGTAGAAAGGGCCCAAGGGGAGATCGCGGAAATTCTGCGGGAAAAAAGACTGGCCCTCAGGGGCGGCACAGTAGGGGACGCCATAAGGCAAGCCCAAGAAAAAGGCGAAACCCCAAAGCGGAAAGGCGGCCAAAGGCGAAAAAGCTAACCATACAGACGGGGTTCAGGGGATAGTTACTCTGGCGAGGTGTGGGGATGAGTGTCTGCCAGCGGCAGATATGCCGTGAACCGATCGAGCCGGCAGGCGGACACGGTACCCCACGACCTTGACCCTAAGGCGGCGCAGTGAGGAATCAAAGGACGCCGCGCCCTAAAATTTCCGAAAACCCAAGATTGGGCCGTCCGCCTTGGCCTTGTTTGAAAATCGAGGAAATGAAGTCCTTATGCCCAGAAGAGGTCTATTCCAAGGAAAAAGCCTTCGAATCACGAGGATTTTGACGGGGAAAGGACTGCTTATGGGCAAAAAGACGGCGTTTTGGATTTTTCAAACAGGGCCTAAGTTTCCGCTGCAACACAGCCTTACAAAGAAGCCTGGAAGGCTCTGCGCCCCCGTAAAGCCAGACGTCAGCAGAAAAAAGAAAAGTTAGGTCGGTGTTTTTGAAAAGGCAAGTCCTTTCCCTCGGCCACAAAGCGTGTTACAATAAACCTGAAAAAGGAGGCTATTGCATGAAGTACTTTCTCGCCGTAGATATTGGCGCGTCCAGCGGACGGCATATTCTCGGCCATTTGGAGCGGGGGCAGGTTTTCTTAGAAGAGGTCTACCGCTTTCCCAACGGCGCGAAGATGAAACAAGGACGCTTGACCTGGGACCTGGAGGCCCTTGCCAGCCACGTAACCGAGGGCATGGCCGCCTGTAAAAAGCTGGGAAAGATTCCCGCCACTGTGGGCATAGACACCTGGGGTGTGGATTTTGTACTGCTGGATAAAAACAACCGGCTGCTGGACGATGCGGTGACCTACCGGGACAGCCGGACCCAGGGCATGGACAACGTGGTGGAGGGCCTGGTGCCGCGGGGGGAGCTGTACAAAATCACAGGCATTCAAAAGCAGCTGATTAACACCATCTATCAGCTGATGGCAGTGAAAACCACCCAGCCTGGGCTGCTGGACCGGGCCCGCCGCCTGTTGATGGTACCAGACTATCTCCATTATTTGCTAACAGGGCGTCAGGTAAATGAGTATACAGAGGCCAGTACTTCCGGCCTGCTGAACGCCGCGGGGAAAACCTGGGACCAGTCCCTGCTGGACCGGCTGGGCGTGCCGGGGAATATCTTCCTGCCGCCCACCGCCCCTGGGGAACGGCTGGGGGGCTTATTGCCGGAAATTCAGGAGCGGACAGGGTACAACTGCCAGGTGGTGCTGCCCGCCAGTCATGACACAGGCTCGGCCTTTTTAGCGGTGCCGGCTAAGGACGGGAACGCCGCCTACTTGAGCAGTGGCACCTGGAGCCTGCTGGGGACCGAGCTGCCAGAGCCCATTACCACCCAAGAGAGTCGGAAGGCCAACTTCAGCAATGAGGGTGGGTACCAGTACCGCTACCGGTACCTTAAGAACATTATGGGCCTGTGGATGCTGCAAAACCTGCGGCGGGAGCTTTCCGTTGAGGGAAAAGAGGTGAGCTTTGGCCAGGTGGCTGCAATGGCCAAAAAGGAGGCTGACTTTGCCAGCCGGGTGGATGTAAACGACAACGGTTTCCTGGCCCCAGAGAACATGGCCCGGGCCGTAGCGGACTATTGCCGCGGGACGGGCCAGCCTGTGCCGGAAACCGGAGGACAGACCGCGGCCTGCATTTATCACAGCCTGGCCGGAGGATACGCTGGAGCTATTGAGCAGCTGGGCCAGTTGACGGGGCGAAAAATCACTGCGCTGAATATTGTGGGCGGGGGCAGCCAGGACAGCTACTTGAACCAGTTGACCGCCAATGCCACAGGCTTGCCGGTGTACGCGGGCCCCACCGAGGGCACTGCCTTGGGGAACCTAATGGTACAGATGATGGCCCAAGGGGAGCTGAAAGACCTGGACGAGGCCAGAGAGGTGGAGCGGAACAGTTTCGAAATAAGAGAATATGATCCACAATAAGAAGAGCCGCAAAGGCCAATCAGCCGCCCAAAAAAGCACAGACCGGAATCTCTAAAAGGCGCTATAACGAAAGAAAGCAACATAATTGAATTAATAAGTTTTGAGGCTCTTAATTAAGTAAAAGAAGGGATGACCTGCCATGACCGACCGCTATCAATATGCCAAAGGCCAGTATGCTGCCTGGGGCGTGGACACGGACGCCGCGCTGGAACGCCTGAAAAATATCCCCATCAGCATCCACTGCTGGCAGGGGGACGACGTGATAGGCCTGGAGGGCCAGGGACAAGCCCTTTCCGGGGGCATCCAGACCACAGGCAACTACCCGGGCCGGGCCCGGAATTTCCACGAGCTCACCGCCGACTTTGCCAAGACCCTTAGCCTGGTGCCTGGGAAAAAGCGTATCAACCTGCATGCCAGCTACGCGGTGTTTGAACCTGGCGAGGCGGTGGACCGGGACCAAATTGAGCCCAGGCATTTTGTCAAGTGGGTAGAGTTCGCCCGGGCCCAGGGCGTGGGGATTGACTTTAACCCCACCTTCTTCAGCCATCCTATGGTTACCGATAACCTAACCCTCTCTTCTCCAGACGAGAAGGTGCGCTCCTTCTGGGTGGAGCATGGCAGGCGCTGCCGCCGGATCGCCGCTTATTTTGCCCAGGCGTTGAATACCCACTGCCTATGCAATGTGTGGATTCCCGACGGCTATAAGGACATTCCCGCCGACCGGCTGGGCCCCAGACTGCGGCTGAAGAAGAGCCTTGACGAGATCTTTGAGGAAAAACTGTCCGGCGTCATTGACTGCGTAGAGAGCAAAGTGTTCGGCATTGGCATGGAGTCCTACACTGTAGGGTCCGCCGAATTCTATCTTAGCTATGCTGCCAGCCACCCAGGGGTATATGACCTGCTGGACAACGGCCACTATCACCCCACGGAGACGGTTAGCGATAAGATCCCCAGCCTATTGGCTTTCTTCGATAAGGTCCCCCTGCATGTGACCCGGCCGGTGCGCTGGGATAGCGACCATGTGGTGCTGTTTGAGGATGAGGTGAAGGAAATCGCCAAGGAGATTGTGCGCAACGGGGCCGAGGACCGGGTGCTCATTGGCCTGGACTATTTTGATGCCTCCATTAACCGGGTGGCCGCCTGGGCCCTGGGGGCCAGGAATATGCAGAAGGCTCTGCTGTACGCCCTGCTTCAGCCAGCGGAGGATATGAGGGCCCTACAGGATAAAAGCGACTTCACTCGGCTGCTGCTGGAGGGGGAGGAACTAAAGACCCTGCCCTTTGGGGACGTGTGGGAGCACTATTGCCAGGAACAGGGAACGCCCACAGGGAAGGAATTCCTGGAGGAGATCAATGGATACGAGACGGCAGTGACCAGCCGGCGCTAGTTTGCTAAGTATAATAACGGAAAATTTACTATTGAGGTGACCATTATATGAACATGACTGACGCTGCCCCTGTCGCAGCCTTTATCCGCATGTGTGCAGACGGCTGGGCCCAGGGCTGGCACGAACGAAATGGCGGCAACCTGACCTACCGCATGACGCCCCAAGAGGCAGAGATGTGCGGGTCCTTCTTCACCCAGCCTCAGGAGTGGGTTTCTTTGGGCGTGTGTGCGGAAAACTTGGCCGGGGAGTACTTTATCGCCACGGGCAGCGGTAAATATTTCCGCAACGTGGAGCTTGCCCCCCAGGACAATATTTGTGTGGTGGAGATCAGCCCGGATGGGGCCAGCCGCCGGATTGTTTGGGGCTTAGAAAAGGGCGGTTTGCCCACTAGCGAGTTCCCCAGTCATTTTTTGAACCATAGTGTGCGTAAGGCCGCTACAAACGGGGCCAACCGGGTCATCTATCATGCCCATACCCCGAACCTCATTGCCATGACCTATATCCTGCCCCTGACAGCCCGGGACTTTACCCGGGCCCTGTGGCAGAGCGCCACCGAGTGTCCGGTGGTATTTCCCGGCGGAGTGGGCGTGGTGCCCTGGATGGTGCCCGGCGGGCCGGAGATCGCTGTGGCCACCAGCAAGCTGATGGAAAAGTATGAGGCCGCAGTGTGGGCCCACCACGGGCTGTTTGTCAGCGGGCCAGACTTTGACACTGCCTTTGGATTGATGCATACCATTGAAAAGGCCGCGCAGATCTTTATGCTGGCAATGAGCGCGGGAGGAGGAAAAATCTGCCAGACGATTTCTGATGAAAACCTACTGGATATTGCCCGGGCCTTTGGGGTCACCCTAAATTCGGCGTTCCTATAGGCAAGAGGGAAAACTAGTACCTTAGAGTCTTATAAAAAATTTCACCCCCAAGGGCCGAAAGCGGTTCTTGGGGGCTTGCTATTTTGGCGAAATTGTATTATAATCATAACGAATACTCTTTGCTGAAAGGAGCCGTTTCCACATATGGATAGGCAGAAGCGCAGACAGAAAATATTGATTGTAGACGATTCGGAAATGAACCGCTCTATCCTGGTGGATATGCTTGGCAACGAATATGATACCATCGAGGTAGAAAATGGCCTGAAGGCCGTGGCTGTGCTGCAAAACCAGGGCGCGGACATTTCCCTGGTGATGCTGGATATTGTTATGCCCGAAATGGACGGTTTTCAGGTGCTGAAGATTATGAGCCAGCGCAGGTGGATTGAGACCATCCCAGTAATCATGATCTCGGCGGAGACCACCTCGGACCGCATTGACCAGGCACTAGAGCTGGGCGTCACGGATTTTATCAGCCGGCCCTTCGACGCCCGGGTGATTCGCCGCAGGGTGGTGAACACCCTTCTAAGCTCTGCTAAGCAGCAGGAGCTGGAAGCACTGGTGGCCGAGCAGATCTATGAAAAAGAGCAAAACAGCCTTTTGATGATCGATATTCTCAGTCATATTGTGGAGTTCCGTAACGGCGAAAGCGGCCGGCACGTGGTGCATGTGCGAAAGCTTACAGAAGTACTGCTGAAACGCTTGGTACAAAAGACCAGCCAGTATAAGCTGACAAAGGTGGACATCGCCCTCATTAGCGAGGCCTCCGCTCTTCACGACATTGGCAAGATTGCCATTGACGATAAAATATTGAACAAACCCGGCCGGCTTACCAACGAGGAATTTGCCATCATGAAGAGCCACTCCATGGCCGGAGCCCAAATGTTGGAGGGCCTTTCTGTGCACCAGAACGAGCCCCTGGTGAAAATCGCCTATCAGATCTGCCGGTGGCACCACGAGCGCTGGGACGGTCGGGGGTATCCGGACGGCCTCTCGGGAGAGGAGATCCCCATTGCGGCCCAAACCGTGGCTCTGGCCGATGTGTACGATGCTTTGACCAGTGAGCGGGTGTATAAGCCCGCGTTTTCCCATCACAAGGCGGTGGAAATGATCACCAACAATGAATGTGGAACTTTTAACCCCTTGCTTTTAGAGTGCCTGTTGGAGGTGGCGGATACCCTGCAAGAGGAGCTGGACGGAGAGAGCGGTGGAAAACGCCATACTGCGGACCCCATGAGCAACCTGGCAAAAAAGGCTTTTCAGCATAGTGAGCTTAGCGCCAGCAACCGCACCCTTCAGCTTTTGGAGCATGAGCGCATGAAGTATAGCTTCTTTGCGGCCATGAGCAAGGAAATACAGTTTGAGTATACTTTTTCTCCGGCCATGGTTTCCTTAAATGCTTGGGGCGCTAAGCGCTTGGGACTGGAGGAGGTTGTGATGGACCCCCTAAGCCAGCCGAAGGTTCAGGAATTCCTGGGCCAGGGGCTGGGGGAGAAGATTCAGGACGCTATCCACACAGCTACCCCAACAGACCCTATTGTGACCCTGGAGTCAAAAATGAGCTATGGCGGCGACATGAAATGGTACCGCTTTATTATGCAGACCCTGTGGTCTGAGGATGAGCCCCCAGAGCTGCGGGGCGTCATTGGCAAGGCCATGGACATCCACAGCTCCCGCAGCTACCTGGAAAACCTGGAGCGGCGGGCTTCGCTGGACGGCCTAACGGGGCTTCTGAACCTGGCCAGCGCCCAAAAACAGGCGGAGGCCCGGAGAGCGGCAGTCCGGCCCC
>JAAWSH010000078.1 GCA_022801475.1 Acutalibacter sp.
ACGGCTCGGCCCAGACCTTTGCTACCGCGCTGGAAAAGGAGCGCTTCAACCGGGAGGGCCAGGGGGTTGCCGAAAAGCTGGCGGACTGCGACCTGCTGATTTTAGACGACCTGGGAGCCGAGTTTCCCTCGGCCTATGTGAACGCGGCCTTGTACGACGCGGTGAACCGCCGGATGCTGGCGGACCGGCCCACCATTATCAGTACGAACCTCTCCATGAAGGAGCTGGAAGAGCGCTACGGCGAGCGTTTTGCCTCCCGCATTGCCGGGTACTACGGCAAGCTGGAATTCATCGGCTCCGACGTGCGGGTACAGCAGCAGAGGAACCGGGCCCGGCGCAGCCAAAATTGACAGATGCCGGGGTCACGGCTCCAGCCGCCACAGGCCCAGCTTTCCCTTGGCCGGGAAGGGGCAGGCCAAGGGCTCTATGTCCTCCAGCAGCCAGGCGAAGCGGCCCGGGGCGTACTGGCCGCAGAGGCGCTCGGTGGGGGAGAGGGGGGATTCGTCGAAGAAGCGCTGGTCCATGGGCAGGCAGTCCGCCAGGACGCAACGACACACCACCAGGCCATAGGCCATCTCCCGGTTGGGAATCAGCCGCAGCAGCTCTTGCACATGGGCGTCTGCGGGACAAATTTTTGCCGCCCCCGCATGGATGTACAGCGGCCCCCGGTAGCGGGTGGACCAGCTCCGAGTCTCGATCCGCTTTAGGCCCGCGCATATCAAGCTAGCCCAGGGCTCCCGCAGGGTCAGGGCCCGGGGGGCGTCGTTGGTGTTCATAGGCAAAAACCTCCCGAATATTTTGCAGATACTGTCTATCATTATACAAGATGGGCTATGTGAAGTAAACTCCCGTATTTTTCTGTTGACAAAAGAGCTGTGTTCGTGTATAATTCACTTGGTGTAAAGATGATGCCTTTACAGAAAGCGCGGAGGAGGAGTGGACATGGGTGCTGCAAAGGACCTGAAGATTTCTTATCTGCTGGATTTTTATGGTGAAATGCTGACAGAGACCCAGCGGGAGGCAGTGGACGCCTATTATAACCAAGACATGTCCCTTTCTGAAATAGCGGATGACCGGGCCATTAGCCGGCAGGGGGCGCGGGATGCCATTAAACGGGCGGAACAGCAGCTGCTGGAAATGGAAGAACGGCTGGGGCTGGCAAAGCGCTTTCGAGAGATGCAAAAGACCCTGGCGGTGGTATGCGACTGCGCCCTGAATATCCAGGAGCTGAATGCCCAGAACGGGGCAGTGGAAGAGATTGATAAAAACGCGGGAATAATTTTGTCCTGCGCCCAGGAGATTGCGGATAAAAATTGATCACAATCTTGTTAAGTTCAAGAAACGGCACTCTAATTGCTTCAAGGACCAGCAGATGCGTGGGCAAAGTTTTGCAGTAAAATATTTCTTAGGCTGCCGGAGGCCGGTTATTACACAAAAAGAGGTGAGGGGCATTGGCGTTTGAAGGATTGGCGGAAAAGCTGAGCAATTCTTTTAAAAAGCTACGGGGCAAGGGTAAGCTAAATGAAGGTGATGTAAAAGAGGCTATGCGAGAGGTGCGCCTGGCACTTTTGGAGGCGGACGTTAACTACAAAGTGGCCAAAGAGCTGACCGGAAAAATCACCGAACGTGCCATTGGTTCTGAGGTGATGGAGAGCCTGACCCCTGCCCAAATGGTGATAAAAATTGTCAACGAGGAGCTGACCACCTTGATGGGTGGCAGCGAGGAGCGGCTGAAAAGCCCGCCCCACCCGCCGGCCGTTATTATGATGTGCGGCTTACAGGGCGCGGGCAAAACCACCCATGCCGCCAAGCTGGCCTACATGCTTAAGGGTCAGGGCCATAGGCCCCTGCTGGTGGCCGGAGACGTGTACCGTCCGGCAGCTATTAAGCAGTTACAGGTGATGGGCCAGCGGGCCGGGGCTCCGGTGTTTGAAAAAGGGAATCAAGACCCAGTGGAGACCGCCAAGGAGGCAGTGCGCCATGCCAAAGACTATGGCCACGACTATGTGATTATCGATACGGCTGGCCGGCTGCAAATTGACGAACAGCTGATGGACGAGCTGCGGCGCATGAAAGAAACTGTGGCCCCCACCGACGTACTGCTGGTGGTAGACGCTATGATTGGCCAGGAATCGGTAAACGTGGCAAAGACCTTTGATGAGCTGCTGGACATTACCGGTGTTATTTTGACGAAGCTGGACGGCGACACCCGGGGTGGAGCGGCACTCTCAATCAAGGCGGTAACCGGTAAGCCCATCAAGTTTGCGGGTACTGGTGAAAAGCTGGACGGCCTGGAGGTGTTCCATCCAGACCGTATGGCAGGACGGATTCTGGGCATGGGCGACGTGCTGTCGCTGATTGAGGACGCCCAGGCCCGGTTGGACGAGAAGGCCGCGGCAAAAACCGCCGAGCGGCTGCTTCGCAATAAAATGGATCTGAACGATATGCTGGAGCAGTTCGAGCAAGTAAAAAAGATGGGCCCCATCAAGGGGATCCTCTCCAAACTGCCGGGCATTGGCAATAAGCTGGACGAAGTAGACATCGACGACCGGGTTATGGACCGTACCGCAGCCATTATTCTGTCCATGACGCCTTATGAGCGCTCCCATCCGGATGTACTCAACGCCTCCCGCAAAAAGCGTATTGCCGCTGGCTGTGGCCAGAAGGTAGAGGATGTGAACCGGCTGCTGAACCAGTTCAAACAGACGCAGAAGTTGATGAAGCAGTTCGGCGGTAAAGGAAAAATGGGCAAACGAATGCGGGGCATGCCCAACCTGCCTTTTTAAGGAGGGGCCATGAGACTAGGCGAAGTATGTTTGTTAACCGCCGATGTGGTACGGTTGGCAAACTTTTATAAGCGGCTGCTAGATATTGATAATGGCAGTCAGGACCCTGTGCATCAGTTTCTCATTCAAGAAGAGACCAGCTTGGCCGTGCTGCAAGATGAAGGGCCTAGAACTGGGCAGAGCGCGGTCTTGGCTTTTACAGTGGAGGATATAGAGGCTGTCCACCAAAAACTACTG
The DNA here is from genome assembly GCA_022801475.1 of Acutalibacter sp. Classification (GTDB taxonomy): domain Bacteria; phylum Bacillota; class Clostridia; order Oscillospirales; family Acutalibacteraceae; genus Acutalibacter. The sequence goes on from JAAWSH010000078.1 coordinate 3,024, forward strand.
GATATGGGCGCGCAAGTGGTGGAAGGTCCTACGCCCCGGCCCTGGGGCGCGGTGAACATGAGCTGCCGGGACCCAGATGGAAATTTGGTGTATTTTAGAGCTTTTCCCAATGGTTGACCAGGGCGGCCCCAAAGAGGCCGAAGCCCTTATCATAAACAAAAAATATATTTCATGATTTTGGAGGAAAAAATTATGGCTGTTAAGATCAGACTGCGCCGCATGGGCGCCAAGAAAAATCCCTTCTACCGCATTGTGGTGGCAGATTCCCGTTTTCCCCGTGACGGTCGCTTCATTGAAGAAATTGGTTACTATAACCCCATGGAAGAGCCCAGTGTGGTAAAGCTGGACCCTGAGAAAGCCAAGAAGTGGATTGAGAACGGCGCCCAGCCCACAGATACCGTGCGGGAGCTGTTTAAAAAACACGGCATTATCTAAGAAGGACTTTACGATATAAAGAAGGAGAGGATAACAATGCAGGATCTACTCAAGGCCATCGCCTCCGGGCTGGTTGAAAAGCCTGAAGAGGTTTCAGTATCCAGCGAAGAGGACGAAAACGGCGTGACCGTGTATCACCTTCATGTGGCAGAGGAGGATATGGGCCGGGTAATAGGGAAACAGGGGCGTATTGCAAAGGCTATTCGCGTGGTGATGCGGGCTGCTGCCACCCGAAATGATCAGAAGATCATGGTAGAGATTGATTGACCGGCGTTGAAGGATACTTTGAGCGTTGGCTAAAACGGGCCAGTTTCTGACGGTTTTGAGGAGTTGCTTATGAATAGGAAATGGCGGTTTTGACTCTCAATATACTTATTTAGAGAATGGCCGGAAGATTCTTGGTAAAAAGGATGACATTTCCAATTTATTAATCGACCCGAAGTGTATAACCGCCGGGGACTGGTCTTTTGCATGGCAAGAGACCAAAAAGGAGGCGTATTATGAAAAAGCAGTTTTTGGAGGCCGGGCGCATTGTACGCACCCATGGCGTGCGGGGGGAACTCTGCCTGGAACCCTGGGCCGATTCGGCAGAGTTCCTGGCCCAGGTGGAAGAATTCTTTTTCGATTCCCAGGGGGCTCGGGCAGTGGGCCTCAGCGCCTCGCGGGTGCATAAGGGACGTTTGCTTATTAAATTGCAAGGTGTGGACACAGTAGAACAGGGCGACGCCTTGCGGGGACGGGTGCTATACTTAAATCGGGACCAGGTGAGTTTGGCGGAAGGCCAGTATTTTTTACAGGACCTGGAAGGTCTGCGAGCGGTAGATGCCAAAACGGGCCGGGAGTACGGCATTTTGAAAGAGGTACTGCAAACCCCTGCCAATGATGTGTACCGCATTGTCAATAGGGAAAGGGAATACCTGTTTCCCGCAGTGGCCCATATGGTAGAGAAGGTAGACCTGGAGGCTGGCGAGGTCCGGCTGCTGCCTATTCCCGGCATCTTTGATGAAAATGGGGAGGAAGCCTGATGCGTGTAGACATTTTCACGCTCTTCCCCGAGATGTTCCCCCCTGTAATGGGAAATAGTATTGTGGGCAGAGCCCGCCGGAAGGGCTTTCTACAGCTGTGCTGCCACCAGCTGCGGGACTTTTCCCCTGACCGCCGGGGACGGGTAGACGATATGGTGTTTGGCGGGGGAAAGGGTATGCTGCTGGCCGCCGAGCCCTTTGCCCGGGGGCTGGATACATTGAGGGAACATTTGGGTTTTTTGCCGCATATCATCTATATGTCCCCTCGGGGCCGGGTGCTGGATCAACAGATGGCCAAAGAACTGGCCAAAGAACCGGCTCTGGTGTTACTTTGCGGCCATTATGAAGGGGTGGACCAGCGTCTTTTAGATGAGTATAATGTCCAGGAAATATCTATTGGGGATTATGTGCTGACTGGAGGCGAGCTACCGGCCATGATCTTGGCGGATACGGTGAGCCGTATGCTCCCAGGGGTTCTTTCAGACCAGGTGTGTTTTACGGAAGAAAGCCATTTTTCCGGGTTATTGGAATATCCCCAGTACACCAGACCGGAGGTCTGGCGGGAACGGGCGGTGCCGGCAGTGCTGCTTAGTGGTCACCATGGCAATATCGCGGCCTGGCGGAGGGAAGAGGCATTGTCTATAACATCTAAAAATCGTCCGGACCTTTTGGGAGAAGTAACGAAACAAAACAAGCAATAATTACTATAAATGGCTCGTGCTTTAATAAATAGCACTAAATAGAGGTTTTTTTCAGTATGGCCCCCATATAGGTTGTTGAAAACTTTTAATATTCATATGCAACGTGCACAACGGAGGGGGCCAAATAAAAAAAAGGTCTGGTCATGAAAACAAAAATGACTGAATCGTGTTGACGAAGCCATGAAATATGGTATAATGACAACAACGCCGAAGGATGGCTGGCTTGTCTGTAGGAGATGAAAGTTCTACAGCGGCATGGCCGGCTTTAGGCGAGACGGGAACCTTATTACCTCTATTTCAAAATTCTGTAGGAGAGTGAATGTACATGTGCGCAAAGGAAGTTTTGGTCCAAAATCAGGTAGGCTTGCATGCCCGCCCGGCCACATTCTTCATCCAGAAGGCAAATGAGTTCAAGTCCTCTATTTGGGTGGAGAAGGAGGAGAGGAGAGTAAATGCCAAAAGCTTGCTGGGTGTTCTGAGCCTGGGCATTGTGGGCGGTGTTACCATCCGGATTATTGCCGATGGTTCTGACGAACAGGAGGCCGTAGACGCTCTGGTAGCTCTGGTGAATTCCGGGTTTGCAGAGTAATTTGAGAAAGCTTGTAGCGTTTGGAACCCGCGTTTGACAATAGAGCGGCTTTGGGCAGAGAATTAGCCACAGAAAGCTCTATGGTCAAATACGGGTTCTTATGTAACATGGCTACAGCACAAGCTGTTTAGCACCGCGAAAATAGCGGTGCTTTTTTCTTAAAAATTCTACCAGCAGGCGGGGATATTATCCTATCATATGGCTGTGGGTTGGTGAGCAGATGATGAAAGCGGGTGATAAACCGTGGAGGGAAACGGTGAAAAAAGGAAAGAGCTGCGGGCCAAAGCCATGCAGCTGCCCCTGACCCCTGGGGTGTACATTATGCATGACAAAACCGGGGAGATCATCTATATTGGCAAAGCGAAGGCGCTAAAAAACCGAGTGAGCCAGTATTTTGGCTCGGAGAAGAATCATGACGCAAAGGTGCGCCAGATGGTCTCAAATGTAGATTGGTTTGAGTATATTTTGACTGATAGCGAGTTTGAGGCCCTGGTGCTGGAAAGCAGCCTGATCAAGCAGCACCAGCCTAAGTACAATATTCTCTTAAAAGATGATAAGGGCTACTGCTATATTCGCATTAGCAAAGGCCAGTGGCCAAAGCTTTCAGCAGTTTTGCAGATGGAGGATGATGGTGCGAAATATGTGGGGCCTTACCTTAGTTTCTGGTCTATCCGTCAGACTGTGGATGCGGCCCGGAAGATCTTCCGCCTGCCAGACTGTACCCGGCGGTTTCCTCAGGATTTTGGTAAAGGCCGGCCCTGTCTCAATTTCTATATTGACCAGTGCTGTGCCCCCTGCCGGGGGAAGATCAGTGAGAAGGACTACAACGAGGCCTTTCAGCAGGCCCTGGATTTTATTAAAGGGGGCAGCGGTACCTCGGTAAAAACGCTTACAGAAAAGATGAATCAAGCCGCCGAGAATTTGGACTTTGAGCTGGCAGCCCGGCTGCGGGACCGGATCAATGCCATTAATAAGCTGAAGGACCGGCAAAAGGTGGTAGCCAGCCCTGTGGAGGAGCAGGATGTGTTCGCCTTGACCCAAGGAGAGACCCAGACCGCCTTTGAAGTGTTTCGGTTCCAGGGGGGAAAGCTCTGCGACAGAGAGAGTTTCCTTACCCAGGGCTGCCAGCCGGACCCAGAGGCCCGGTCGGAGTTCTTGCGCCAGTACTATGCCATCCGGGACCGGGTGCCGCCTGTTATTGCTCTGGACGGCCCGGTGGAGGACCAGGAGCTGGTGGCTCGTTGGTTAACTGAAAAACGGGGCCGGGCGGTACACATCACGGTGCCGCAGCGGGGGAGCCAGCGGCAGCTGGTGGAGATGTGCAAGAGTAATGCCGCCGAAAATTTGGCCCAAAGCAGCGGCCTTAGCGGCCGGGATGCCTCGGCCTTAGATGAACTGCGGCGGCTGCTGGGCCTGGAAAAGGCTCCGGCCTATATTGAGTCCTATGACATTTCCAACCTACAGGGGGGCGAAAACGTGGCGGGCATGGTGGTGTTTGAGAACGGCAAACCCCTGAAAGCCGCCTACCGGCGGTTCAAAATCCAGACTGTGGAGGGTCAAGACGACTATGGTTCTATGCGGGAGGTGATCCGCCGGCGCTTTCAAGAGTATAAAGTCCACCAAGCCCAAGGAGACAGCACTGGCTTTGGCCGGCTGCCGGACCTGATTCTTCTGGAC
>JAAWSH010000079.1 GCA_022801475.1 Acutalibacter sp.
TGGAGAGAGGGAGGAACTGACCCAAAACCGGGAGGCTGTCCGGAACAGTGAAAAAATATCGGCAGCCGTGGGACTGGTCAAAGTTCTGTTGGCAGGAGATGAAGAAAGCAGCGGCGTCTTGTCAGACCTATCTCAAGCCGCCGACCAGCTGGAGCAGGCAGCTGGCTACCAACCCCAGCTGGACGAAGCCCTGCAAAAGTTGCGGGAGGCGGGATATCTTTTGGAGGATGCAGACAGCGCTCTGCGGAACATCTCTGTGGAATTTGACCCCGCAGCTCTAGATGCCATTGAGAGCCGGCTAGACCTGCTGTACCGGCTGGGCATGAAGTACGGCGAGACTGAGGAGGAGATGTTGGCTTTTTTGGAAAACTGCCGGGAAAGCCTGCGGAAGATTGAGTTTTCTGATGAAGAGCGGGAAGAGCTTCAGGGGAAGTTTGAGCAGGAGAAGCAGGTGGCCATTGGCCTGGCCCGGGAGCTCTCCACTAAACGCAGGGCGGCGGCGGAGCGGTTTATCAAGCAGGTGAAGAGTGAGCTGGCCTTTTTGAATATGCCGGGGGTGGAGTTCCTGACGGATATTCAGCGGGTACCTCTGAATCCGACGGGCTGTGACAAGCTGCAATTTTTGGTCTCAGCCAACAAGGGGGAACCAGCCAAGCCCTTGTCCAAAATCGCCTCCGGCGGTGAGCTCTCCCGCATTATGTTGGCGGTTAAGACAGTGCTTTCTGGACGGGATAAGATCGACACGTTAATTTTTGACGAGGTGGATACCGGCGTCAGCGGCGGAGCGGCCAACCGCATTGGCGAAAAGCTGAAGCAGGTCAGTCAAAACCGCCAGGTACTGTGTATCACCCACTTGGCACAGATCGCGGCTATGGCGGACCATCATCTGCGTATCAGCAAGCATATTTCTTCCGGGAGAACCTATACGCAGGTGGAGCCCCTAGACTTTGAGGGACGAAAGCGGGAGCTGGCCCGGATCATTGGTGGGGAAGAGGCAACACAGCTGCAACTGGATATGGCGGGAGAAATGCTAAAAAAAGCCTGAGAACCTCCCCGCAGCCTGCCTGGACTGGGGGGCACCGGAATTTTTGTGGATGACTACCTTGACATTCGGTAAAAAATAGTCTATAATATTTGCCAATGACAATGACGGAATGCAAGTAGGCGCTGTTTTATATGGCAAAGAGAGCCCGCGGGTGGTGAAAGCGGGAGCATGGCAGCGGCCGAACATACCTTCCAGAGTTGCTTTCTTGAACCAGTTAGTAGGGAAAGCCGTTTGACGGGCGTTAACTTGTCAGGGTATGGATGTACCCGTAGAGGCTGTGGCCGTGAGGCCCCAGTAAACTGAGGTGGTACCGCGATTTTATCGCCCTCTGTAAAAGTATGCCCAATGGGGCGCTTTTGCAGAGGGCGTTTTGCGTTGGGCTATGGAGGTGAAATCTGTGATTCAATTGAAGCAGGCGGGGACCGGGGATGCCGCCGCTCTGCTAGACATTCAGCGGCGATGCTTTGCGGCTTTGTTGGAAAAGTACCAGGACTATGACACCAACCCGGCTATGGAACCGCTGGAATCCATCCGGCGCAAAATCAGCGAAAGGGACTATTACTTCATTTTAGAGGATGGTAAAATCTTGGGCTTTGCCTGCGTCCGCCGATGGGAGGAGGTTTGTCGGGTGTCGCCTATTGGCGTTTTGCCGGAGTACCAGGGGCGGGGAGTAGGGCACAGGGCCATGCGGCTTTTAGAGGAGCGATACCCGGACATATTTTGCTGGGAGTTGGATACCATTCTTCAGGAACCCGGCCTGTGCCGTTTTTATGAAAGCCTAGGATACCGGCGCACCGGAGGATCACACGAAATAAAGCCAGGAATGGATATAATCGACTTTTGCAAGAGATAGGAGGATATTATTTTGTATCAAGCGGTTTTCTTTGACATTGATAATACACTGCTGCTGAAAAAGCCTAGTATTCAGGAAAAAGTATTCGAGACAGCTATCCGACATATTCCAGGCCTTAATTTTGAGGCAGTGGAACGAGCCTATGCCGCCAGCGAGATTTGGCAAGGTGAGCAGATACGTCAAGAAAATGAAACAGGGATTCGTATGCCAGATGACGAGTATCTAACGCATGTGGTAAAAATATATTGTGATTCCCTGAACCTAAGCGCCGCAGTAGGCGATGAGCTGACTGATATTTTCTCTCGGGGCTATAAGAAGTCCTATCATTTAGTCCCAGGCGCTATGGAGGTGCTCACTCAACTGAAAGCGCGCGGCCTTTTATTAGGGGTCGTCAGCAACAATTATGCTGGTATTCGGCAGGTATTGGAAGAGCAAGGGATTGCCCATTTTTTTGCCCCCATCATCATTTCAGAAGAGGTCAACCTCTATAAACCCGACCCTGAGATATTGAAGTTGGCTTGCGCCCAGGCTGGCGTATCCACTAATGACTGTGTGTATGTGGGTGATCATCCCTTTGATATACTCTGTGCCCACAAAGCGCATATGGACGCGGTTTGGATGCCGGTCAACCAATTTATAAAAGTACCTGAATATATCGGAGCGCCTGAACATACTGTAAGCGCGCTTAACGAACTGTTGGATATTATTAAATTTTGAAAGGACGAATAAAATGCAGCTTTATGAAGAATTAGTGGCCCGGGGGCTTATCGCCCAAGTGACCAACGAGGACGAAATTCGCAATGTGATCAACAATGGCGAGGCGGTGTTTTACATTGGCTACGACTGCACGGCCGACAGCCTGACTGCCGGGCATTTCATGACCCTGACCCTGATGAAGCGCCTACAGCTAGCGGGTAACCGGCCTATCGCGCTGATCGGCGGGGGAACCACCACCATCGGGGACCCCTCGGGCCGTACGGACATGCGTAAAATGCTGAGCCGGGAGGACATCGATCACAATGCCGCTTGCTTTAAGCGGCAAATGGAGCGTTTCATTGAGTTTGGTGAGGGTAAGGCACGAATGCTTAACAACGCAGATTGGCTGCTGGGCCTGAACTATGTAGATCTGCTGCGGGAGGTAGGGGCCTGCTTCTCAGTAAACAACATGCTGCGGGCCGACTGCTACAAGCAGCGCATGGAAAAAGGTCTAAGTTTCTTAGAATTCAACTATATGATCATGCAGTCTTATGATTTTTATTATCTTTTCCAGCATTATGGCTGTAATATGCAGTTCGGTGGTAACGACCAGTGGAGCAATATGCTGGGAGGTACTGAGCTCATCCGCCGGAAGTTGGGCAAGGACGCCCACGCCCTGACCATCAACCTGCTTACCGATTCCCAGGGAAATAAAATGGGCAAAACCGCAGGAAATGCTGTTTGGCTGGATCCCAACAAGACCTCGCCCTTCGACTTCTACCAGTACTGGCGGAACGTAGAGGATGCGGACGTGGTCAAGTTTATTCGGATGCTCACCTTCCTGCCCCTGGAGGAGATTGACGAGATGTCTCACTGGGAGGGGAGCCAGCTAAACCAGGCCAAGGAGATTTTGGCCTACCAGCTCACCGAGATGGTCCACGGCCCGGAAGAGGCCAAAAAGGCCCAAGACGGTGCCCGGGCCCTGTTCAGCGCGGGAGGCAGTACCGCCAATATGCCCACCACCCAGCTGACGGAAGAGGACCTGGTTAATGGAAAGGCCGGTATTTTAGAGCTGCTGGTTAAGAGCGGCCTGGCTCCCTCCAAGGGTGAGGCCCGACGTTTGGTGCAGCAAGGCGGCGTATCAGTCAATGACGAAAAGGTGGGGGATATCACGGCCTCCTTTGAAAAAGCCCAGCTGGAAGAAGGCCTGGTCATCAAAAAAGGTAAGAAGGTCTTTCATAAGGTGGTGCTTTAGGGAGGCGCTTGGAAATGACGGGACAAATCATCAGTGGAATGATCGATTATTTCCAAGGCAATAAAGAGGACGTGGCCCACTTTTTGAAGGTATACGCCTATGCCAGAGCCATTGGCCTGCTGGAAGGGCTGGACCAAGAGAGCCAGGAGACCTTGGAGGTGGCTGCCATTGTGCACGACATTGCCTGTCCGGTCTGCCGAAAGAAGTATGGATCCGCTGCCGGGCACTTGCAGGAGCAGGAAAGCGAAGCGGTGCTGCGGCCATTCTTGGCGCGATTCCAGCTGCCGGAGGCCATGGTAGAGCGGGTGGTGCGTCTGGTCTGCCGCCACCATACCTATGATAACGCAGACGGCTCGGACTGCCAGATTCTTCTGGAGGCGGATTACCTGGTCAACGCCCACGAGATGAGTCAAAGCCGTCAGGCAATAGAATCTTTCCGGGAAAAGGTCTTTCGCACCCAGGAGGGCCGAAAACTGTTGAACTCCCTCTATTTGAATACCGGGACCGAGAAATAAAAACAGAAAAAACGGGGCAGCCCCCAAGGGCCGCTCCGTTTTTGATTTTGGGGGAGGCTCACCAGCGCTCCATGTTTCGCCGGTGCTTCTCCCGGTAGACTGCCTCCAACTCCTGGGGGGTGACATGATAACAGATCATCAGATCATTAAAGTACATCATCACGTCGCACATTTCTTCTATAAAATGCTGGCGCTGGGGCGTGTCGGCCAGTAGGTCCCCGGTGGAGGTCTTTTTGATGGCATCCGCCACCTCGCCCGCCTCGGAGAACATCCACAGCAACTTCTGTATACCTTTTTCAGGGCTTAGGCCGCCCCATCGCTCCTGATATTTTTCCTGAAGCTCCCGCTGAATCTCCTGCATGGCCTCAAAGTCAAAGTGGCTCATAATCATTACTCCTATTGTAATTTACCCGATGACCCGTACTCGGATAATAGCCTCCAAGCTGTCCAGCGACTTAGCCGCCTGAGCCACGTCTCGGGCAGTGGTGCTGGTTACATCGAGAATGGTGTAGGCGTACTCTCCCCGAGATTTGCTCTGCATGTTTTCGATGTTGATGCCTTCTTTGCCACAGAGCGAGGTGAAAGTGGCAATGGCCCCGGGCATGTTTTTATGAATGACGCACAGCCGGAGGGTTCCGGGCTCCCGGGCCAGGACCAGGTTGGGCAGGTTCACCGAGTTGATGATATTGCCGTTCTCCAGGTACTCCTTCATCTGGTCCACGGCCATCTGGGCGCAGTTGTCCTCGCTCTCAGGGGTGGACGCGCCCAGGTGGGGCAGGGCCACCACGTTTTCCGCACCGATAAGGCTGTCGTCCGGGAAGTCGGTGGCGTAGGCTGCTACTTTGCCGGAAGAGAGGGCCTCCAGCAGCGCGGCGCTGTCTACCAGGTCGCCCCGGGCAAAGTTCAGAATACGCACCCCATCCTTCATTTTTTCCAGGATGCCTGTGTTTACCATATTCTTGGTTTCGGGGGTCAGGGGCAGGTGCAGGGTGATGTAATCGCAGTTCTGGTAGATTTCATCCAGGGACAGGGAGCGATGCACCGACCGGGACAGCCGCCAGGCCGCGTCCACCGACAGGAAGGGGTCGTAGCCGTAGACCTCCATGCCCAGGCTGTGGGCGGCGTTGGCCACTAAAATACCAATGGCCCCCAGGCCTACTACGCCCAAGGTCTTGCCCTGAATCTCCGGCCCGGCAAACTGGCCCTTGCCCTTTTCCACCAGTTTGCCGACCTCCGCGCCCTGGCCTTTTAGAGTCTTAACCCAGTCCATAGAGGGACCAATCTTTCGAGAGCAGAGAAGCAGGGCGCAGAGCACCAGCTCTTTTACGGCATTGGCATTTGCCCCAGGGGTATTGAACACCACGATGCCCTTTTTAGCGCAGTCCTCTACCGGAACATTATTGGTACCGGCTCCGGCCCGAGCAATGGCTAACAGGGAAGGGGCAAAGTCCATATCGTGCATAGAGGCCGAGCGCACCAGAATGCCTTCCGGATCTTTCATCTCCGGAGAAAAAGTATAGTCTTCTCCAAAACGTTTGGTGCCAGTAGGGCTGATCTTATTGAGGCAGAGAATTTTATGCATGGGAATCATCCTTTCTAAAAGTGAAGAGATAGAGAATAAATGCATGAGCTAACTAGAGAACCACTTGCACTTCGGAACAAAATTTTTCACGTCTCTATATCCGGCCCTGCTATAAAAACGGTGATGAACTGCATCGTTGACCGCGCTAAGCTCCACGCCTGCGGCGCCTAACACTTGGACCCTGCGTTCCACCTCGGCTAAAAGCAGGGTGCCCAGGCCCGTTCCCTGGCGGGCGCGGGTAATGACGATCTCTTCCAACACAAAGGAGGTCAGGTCGTCATAGGGCTTGAAATAGCCCATTGCAAAGCCAGCGGGCACATTGCCCTCTTCCAGCAGCAGGCCCCAACCGCCGTCCATGCCCAGCACCTGCCGGATGCGCTGCCCGGCGGTATCCTCCGTCCACTGGCCCTCCTCGCAGGTGTTGTAATAGTCGATGTACAGAGGCAGGACGGCTTCCGCGTCCGAGAGGCTCATCTCCCGGAAGGAAAGACGCCCGTTATCCATTATTTTTCTCAAACTCCGCCATAAAGGCTACCAGTTTGTCGATGCCTTCCGGAGGCATGGCGTTGTAGATAGAGGCCCGCATACCGCCCACACTGCGGTGGCCCTTTAGGTTCACAAACCCAGCGGCAGTGCTCTCCTTTACAAACTTGGCGTCCAAGTCCGGGTCACCGGTGACAAAGGTTACGTTCATAATGGACCGGCTGTCCTTTTCGGCACAGGCCTTGAACAACTTGGAGTTATCCAGAAAATCATACAGCACTTGGGCTTTTTTCACGTTGCGGGCCTCCATAGCCTCCAGTCCGCCAATTTCATCCCGAATCCATTCCAGCACTAGTTTACAGATGTAGATGGACCAGCAGGGCGGGGTATTGTACATCGATTCATTCTTGGCCATGACCCCATAGTTGAACATCGTGGGAGTACCCTCTTGAGGCTCGCAAATCAGGTCCTCTCGAACGATCACAATAGTAAGACCCGCTGGGGCAACATTTTTTTGGGCGCCGGCATAGAGGAGGCCAAATTTACTCACATCAATGGGGCGGCTAAGGATACAGGAGGATATGTCCGCCACTAGGGGAACGCTGCCGGTATCGGGCAGTTGGTGCCAATAGGTGCCATAGATGGTGTTGTTCATGCAGATATGAAAGTAGTCTGCATCTGGGCGGAACTCATTTTTGTCTAAGGTAGGGATGCGGCAGAAATTCTCCTCTTTAGAGGAGGCCACGGCTTTGCAGTCACCGTAGCGCATTCCCTCCTGGAATGCCTTGGTGGAGAACTGGCCGGAGAGCACATAGTCTGCCTTGCGAGATCTGGTCATCAGGTTCATAGCCACAGCGGCAAATTGGCTGGAAGCGCCCCCCTGAAGGAACAGCACCTTATAGTTATCGGGAATACCCATTACTTCCCGCAGGGCGGCCTCGGCACCCTTAATGATGGCGTCGTATACCTTGGAGCGGTGGGACATCTCCATCAC
>JAAWSH010000080.1 GCA_022801475.1 Acutalibacter sp.
GGCGACATCATGACCATGCCCGGTCTACCCAAGGTCCCCGCCGCTGAGAAGATTGACGTGGACCAGCAGTCTGTGATTCATGGGTTGTTCTGAGATGACTCAGAAGTTTATCACAAGCTCCCCTGAGGAAACTGCTGAATTGGCCCGTCGGATGGCGGAGGAGCTGACAGGTGGGGAAGTGATTGCCTTTACAGGAGGAATGGGTGTAGGCAAAACAGCCTTTACCCGGGGGTTGGCCATTGGCTTGGGGGCAGGAGACGTGGCCAGCAGTCCCACCTTTGCTTTGATAAATGAATATGTAGGCCGGTTAACGCTGGAACATTTTGATATGTACCGTATTGAGAGCTGGGATGATCTGTACTCTACAGGCTTCTTTGATTATTTGGACACAGATCGGGTGCTGGCTATTGAATGGAGCGAAAATATTGAGGCTGCTCTGCCCAAAGAGTTTGTTCATGTGGATATTCGGCCTGGCCCAGAGGAAAACCAAAGGGTGGTTACCATTAACGGCTGGAAAGGACGGCTTTGAATATGCTGATTTTAGGAATTGAATCTTCAGCGGGGGCGGCTTCGGTAGCGGTGGCAGAGGATGGAAGGCTGCTGGGGGAGTTTTTTGTCAATACAAAGCAGACCCACAGCCAGACTCTACTGCCTATGGTAGAAGCATTGTTAAAAAATTTAGGCCTAACATGTGGAGACTTTGGGCAAATGGCTGTGACCAACGGACCGGGTTCGTTTACTGGGGTGCGTATTGGCGTATCGTGTGTAAAGGGGTTGGCCTTGCCCAACAGTATTCCTTGTTGTGGGATTTCTACACTGGAAGCCATCGCTTACCCGAGCAGATTGTGGGATGGCTGTGTGGTGTGCACTGTAATGGATGCCCGCTGCGGCCAGGTGTATAACGCAATTTTCCAGAGCAGGAATGGAGACTTGACCCGACTGACAGAAGATCGGGCTATTTCCATAGAGGCGTTGGGCCAGGAATGTCAAAAATATGGGGAACAATTAGTGCTTTTTGGGGATGGGGCTCAGCTCTGCCACAGAGAATTTGCTGTCTGGGGTGCCCGGTTGGCCCCGGAAAACCTGCGGTACCAGCGGGCTGGCAGCGTGGCACTTTTGGCAGCTGGCCGGCCTGGCGTGGCCGCTGGAAAGCTGTTGCCCAGTTATCTACGGTTACCCCAAGCAGAGCGGGAACTTAAAAAGCGAAAAGAGGCTAAACAAATATGAAAATTGCCATAGGTTGTGACCACGGTGGGTATGACCTTAAGGAGGTCGTGCGGGGCTATTTAGAAGAACACAAGATCGAATATGAGGATTTTGGTACTTTTAGTGCCCAGTCGGTGGACTATCCGCTGATAGCCGTGAAAGTAGCGAATGCGGTGGCAAAGGGCAAAGCGGACTTGGGGGTGTTAACTTGCTCCACTGGCATCGGTATTTCCATTGCCGCTAATAAGGTAAAGGGTATTCGGGCCTCAGTGTGTACCAATGCGCTTTGCGCCCAGTTAACCCGGAACGACAATAATTCTAATATTCTCTGCATGGGTGGTAAAGTGGTTGACAAGGAGACTGCTTTACGGATTTTAGAAGCCTATCTGAACACCCAGTTTGAAGGGGGACGTCATGGACGCCGGGTAGAGCAGATTGAAAAAATTGAGCGCGGTGAACTGATAGAATAAGTTTTTATTAGGAGGATTAGTCATGCAGGACTATAAAAATGTTTTTGTTATGGATCATCCACTGATTCAGCATAAGCTGACTTTTTTGCGTAATAAAAATACCGGGACAAAGGAATTTCGGGCCCTGGTTAGCGAGATTGCCAATTTGATGTGTTATGAAGCAACCCGTGACCTACCCTTGATGGAGGTGGAATGTGAAACCCCCATGCAAAAAACTACTACTAAGATAATTGCTGGACGTAAACTGGCATTTGTTCCCATTTTGCGGGCAGGTCTAGGGATGGTGGACGGTATGCTGAATCTGGTGCCGTCTGCAAAGGTGGGGCATATTGGCCTGTATCGGGATCACGACACCTTAAAGCCGGTGGAGTATTATAATAAGCTTCCCCAAGATATTACAGAACGGGACGTGATCGTGTTGGACCCCATGCTGGCCACAGGAGGCTCGGCTATGGACGCTATTTCTATTGTCAAGCGCAGCCGGCCTAAAAGCATCAAGTTTTTGTGTATCATTGCTGCTCCCGAGGGCCTGGATGTGCTGACCAAGGCGCACCCAGACGTACACGTCTATTGTGCGGCGGTAGATGAACGGCTGAATGAAAATGGCTATATCCTACCAGGACTGGGGGATGCTGGAGACCGCATTTTCGGCACAATTTAAGGAATGTTCATCGTGTAAATGTTTGGCAAAAAAGTTCTAAATGGTAGCTCTCCTTTTGCCGCTGGCTGTTTCGGCTTGTTTACTGGGGCTTCCCAATAGAAGAAAAATATGGTATGATTATGAGCAGACATTCCAATTTCGTACCTAGGAGTGCTATAATGAGTGAAATAAAAACCTATCAGCTTAGTGATGGCGTTAAGCTTAGAAGCTTTACAGATCCAAGATTTAAAACGATGCGAATTTCTGTGAACATGCTTTTGCCAATTTCTAAGTTAACAGCGGCAAAGTATGCCTTACTGCCTTCTCTGGTAAGCAGGGCTTCCAGAAATTATCCAGATTATACTTCGCTTGGCTGCAAGCTGGCCCAGCTGTATGGCGCTTCTTTGGGATCTGGCGTACAAAAGCTGGGTGAATACCAGGTGCTGACTATCTCTGCGGGAGGCATTGCCAGTCGATATGCCTTTGGAGGCGAAGATATGTTTGCGGAGCTTTCCCAGCTGCTGTTTTCTGTGATTTTAGACTCGCTTAAGGATGCAGGGGGATTCTTTCCTCAGGATGGCTTTGACCAAGAAAAACGTCAGCAGTTGGAGCAAAAGGACGCGGAATTCAGCGATAAAATGCTCTATGCTCATCAGCGCTGCCACCAGATTCTTTTTGAGGGACAGCGGGCTGGAGTAGAACGGCTGGGAAGCCGGGAGGACATTGCGGCGCTGAAAAGAGAAGAGCTTTCTGCCGCTTGGGAGGAGGTCCTCCATAGTGCGAGATTTGAGATTTTCACGTTGGGCGATTGCCAGCCAGATGTAGCGGCGTTCTGCCAAACCTTTTCTGGACTAGGTAGAGCCCATATCTTGGGTGCGGCCCCTTATAAAGAGCCAGAAAAAATCCACAGGGTAACAGAAGAACAGCCAGTGTCCCAGTCTAAGTTGTCCCTAGCTTTCCGGGTGCGGGCCAGACCGGAAGAGGCATTATTGTTCCATCTGGTCAATGCAGTGCTGGGAGAGCCCACTAGCTCGAAGTTGTTCCAGAATGTAAGAGAAAAGCAAAGCCTATGCTATTATTGTGATTCGAGTTTTTCCTGGAGCAGCGGCGCATTGTTCATAGAGAGCGGTGTGGAGACCGAAAACCTGGACCGGGCAGAGACCGCAGTGATGGAGCAGGTGCACACTATGCAAAAGGGCCAGATTACGGACGAGGAGCTGGAGTACGCGAAGCGGTATATTTTTAACTCCTTGCGGGGAGTGAAGGACTCGCTGCATAAGGTGGAGAATTGGTATTTAAGCCGGACCTTTGACCAGGAAGACCTAAGCCCTGAACAGGCGATGGAGAAGATTGCTGGGTATACAGTCGGTCAGGTGACAGAAGCCGCCAACCAGCTGAAGCAGGCAGTAGTATACAGGCTGAAAGGGAATGGTGCTTGTTGATGGAGCTTCAAAAAATTATGGGCCGGCGGATGGGCGATTTCTACTATAAAGGACAACATCCCTCTGGACTGGAAATTTATCTGTACCCCAAAGAGAGCGGCAGCACGACCCGGGCTGTGTTTGGAACAAAGTATGGATCCATTGACAGCTGTTTTCAGCGTAGCGACACTACTTCGCCGGAAAGGGTGCCAGATGGAATTGCCCATTATTTGGAGCATAAACTCTTTGAAAGCGAAGATCAAGATGCCTTTGCCCGATATGCTGAGACAGGAGCTAGTGCTAATGCCTACACTGGATTTGAGTCCACTTGTTATGTATTTACCTGCACAGATAAGCTGTACGAATCTTTGGAAATATTGCTGGACTTTGTACAGTCCCCCTACTTTACAGAGGAGACTGTGGCAAAGGAACAGGGAATTATTGGCCAGGAAATAAAGATGTATGACGATCAGCCAGGTTGGCGGGTGTTTTTTAATTATTTACAGGCAATGTACCATTGCCACCCAGTGCGTAACGACGCGGCAGGGACGGTGGAAAGTATCGCCCAAATTACTCCAGAATATTTATACCGCTGTTATGATGCTTTTTATAATTTAAATAATATGATCTTGGTGCTAGTCGGCCGGTTTGAGGTGGAGAAGGTTCTAGAATTGTGTGACAAGATGCTAAAGCTCCAGCGGCCTGTCCATGTAAAGCGAGTGCTTCCCAACGAGCCTTCCTCAGTGGTGAAAGCCCAGATCAAACAGAGACTTTCTGTGGCTATGCCGGTTTTCCAGTTTGGCTATAAGGATACCAGCACGGCACAGCGTACAGAAGCGGACTTGGCTGCGGTGGGAGTTCTCTTGGAAGTAATGGCCTCCGATGCTTCTCCCTTGTTCCGCCAGTTGCTGGATAGCGGCTTGGTCAATGAGGCCAGTTTTAGCTACCAATATTTTGAGGGGACTGGGTACGCGACCCTGATGTTTGGCGGAGAATCTCGGGATCCAGAGGCTGCCGTCACTTTTATTCAGGCGGAAGCGGCACGGCTGAAAGCCCAGGGGATTCCAGAGGATGCTTTTGAACGGGCAAAAAGAAGTCTCTATGGAGAAAGTGTCTCCGCCTTGAATAACCCGGTAGAGATTGCCGACTGGATTACGGATCTAACTTTTAGTGGCTTGGAACTATTCACCTATATTGATGCCTTGGCGGAGTTATCTCTAGACCAGGTAGAGAAAAAGTTAGAGCTGCTAGACGACGAAAAAAGCGTGTGCTCGGTGGTTTTGCCGCTGAGTGAAAGAAAGGACTGATACCAGATGACCCATGTGGTGGAGTTTCCCGGACTGGGGCTGACCTTTACAGTAAATGAGGTGGCCTTTTCTATTGGGAACTATGACATTCGTTGGTACGGAGTGCTCATTGCCCTGGGCTACCTTTTGGCCATTATCTATGCCTGGCGTAGCGTTCGAAAAATGAATATTGATATGGATCGGTTGATTGACGCAGTGCTGGCCGGTACAGTGGGGGGCATTATATGCGCGCGGTTGTATTATGTGCTCTTTTATACTGGCGACAAGTACTGGAACGACCCCATTCAGATTTTATATATCCACGATGGGGGTATTGCCATCTATGGCGGATTTATTGGAGCCATGGTGTTTGGGGGCCTGGTGGCCAAATGGCGAGGCCTGCGGGTACCTGCGGTGCTGGACCTGGCCTCGCTAGGGTTTCTCATTGGTCAGGGCGTAGGCCGCTGGGGCAACTTTGTGAACCAGGAATGCTTTGGAGAAGCTACCACACTACCCTGGGGGATGCTCAGCGATAATACTCAGCGTGTTGTGCCAGAAGGACCTGTACACCCCTGTTTTTTGTATGAATCGATACTTTGTCTACTAGGATTTGTGCTGCTGCATATTTTCACCCGGAAATTCCGACAGTACGATGGCCAGACCTTTTTGCTGTATATTGTTTGGTATGGAGCGGTACGGTTTTTCATTGAGGGAACCCGTACAGACAGCCTAATGCTGGGGAGTCTGCGGGTGTCCCAGTTGGTGGCAGCTTTGTGTGTGGTGGTAGGCGTTGTACTGCTGGTAGTATTCCGCCATAAGAATACCCTTTCTGGCTGTGGGAACCGGCATGTGATGGAGTCGATGGGCCTTTCCAAAGAGGAGAGCCAGCCCCAAACCAGTACTATTTTTGGGGATTTGCCGCCTTTTGAGGAGGAAGAACAGACAATAGCTGAAGAACCGGATGGCAGAGATAAGGAAGCCGAGGAGAAACCGGTTAAAGAAGAAATAACTGAGAAAGAAGAAACCGACTGATACAGGGAGGAAACGATATTGGCACAAATCATTGACGGTAAGGCGGTGTCCGCACAGGTAAAGGCCCAGGTGGCGCAGGAAGTGGAAGTACTAAAGGCCCAGGGGATCGTTCCAGGATTAGCGGTGGTCATTGTGGGTGACGACCCGGCCTCTCGCATCTATGTGAACAATAAGAAAAAAGCCTGTCAGGCTGTGGGGATTTATTCGGAGGAGCACGCGCTGCCTGCTAGTGCCACCCAGGAGGAACTGTTGGACCTGGTTCGAGAATTGAACGGTCGCAGAGAGATCAGCGGTATTCTCGTACAGTCCCCTTTGCCCAAGGGGTTAGACGAGGCGGCTCTGGTGGAGACCATTGATCCCCAAAAAGATGTAGATGCTTTCCACGCCTATAATGTAGGGAAGATCATGCAGGGGCGGTATGTATTTTTGCCTTGCACTCCAGCTGGAGTGATTGAACTGATCCGTTCCACAGGGGTGGAGATTGCTGGAAAGAACTGTGTGGTCATAGGCCGCAGCGACATTGTGGGCAAACCTATGGCCATGTTGTTACTCCATAACCATGGCACTGTGACCATTTGCCATAGCAGGACCCAGAATTTGGCGGAGATCTGCCGGGACGCGGACATTCTAGTGGCTGCTGTAGGCAAAGCAAGTCTGGTTACCGGCGACATGGTGAAGCCAGGGGCAGTGGTTATCGATGTGGGCATGAACCGAAACCCGGACGGTAAACTGTGCGGCGATGTGGATTTTATTGAGGCAGAAAAACGCGCGGCCTTTATCACCCCCGTTCCGGGAGGCGTGGGTCCTATGACCATTGCCATGCTAATGAAGAATACGGTAGCTGCTGCAAAGCTGCAAAACGGTGTAAAAGACCTTTGAGCACAGCAGCAGAGAAGTAGAAATAAACGGGAAGCCCCCGGGCAAAAGCTGCCGTGGCTTTGAGAATGAGGCGGTTTTATGGAAAATTTGTTGGAAAAGATACAGTCTACCGAGGATTTGCGGGCGCTGGACCTTACACAGTTGGATCAACTGTGCGAGGAGATGCGGTCTGTAATTATCGAGACGGTCTCAGACAACGGGGGACATTTGGCATCCAATTTGGGTGTGGTGGAGTTGACTGTGGCACTGGGGCTGGCTTTTTCGCCGCCTTCGGATGCTATTGTGTGGGATGTAGGCCACCAAAGCTACCCATATAAGCTACTGACAGGCCGCTATAAAGAGTTTTCCACCTTACGGAAAGAGGGGGGAATTTCTGGATTTCCCTGCAAGGAGGAGAGCGTTTGCGACCGTTTTACCAGCGGCCATAGCAGTACTTCCATTTCCTC
>JAAWSH010000081.1 GCA_022801475.1 Acutalibacter sp.
AAGGGCGTGACCACCGAGACCGGCGCGGGCCAGTGGGGCACGGCTCTCTCCATGGCGTGCTCTTACTTGGGCCTGGACTGCAAGGTGTATATGGTAAAGTGCTCCTACGAGCAGAAGCCCTTCCGCCGGGAGGTGATGAAGGTATACGGGGCTGATGTAACCCCCTCTCCCTCGGAGAATACCCAGGTGGGCCGGAAGATTTTGCAGGAGTTTCCCGGCACCACCGGTTCTTTGGGCTGCGCCATCAGCGAGGCTGTGGAGGTGGCTACCTCCACCCCAGGCTACCGCTATGTGCTGGGCAGCGTGCTGAACCAGGTGTTGCTGCACCAGTCCGTGATTGGTCTGGAGGCAAAGACCGCCCTGGACAAGTATGGCGTGAAACCGGACATTATCATTGGCTGCGCGGGCGGCGGCAGTAACTTGGGCGGTCTGATCGCCCCCTTTATGGGCCAGAAGCTGCGGGGAGAGGCGGATTACCGTTTTATCGCCGTAGAGCCCGCCAGCTGCCCTTCCTTTACCCGGGGCCAGTACCGCTATGACTTCTGTGATACGGGTAAGGTCTGTCCTTTATCCAAAATGTATACCCTGGGCAGCGGATTTATTCCCTCGGCGGATCACGCGGGGGGCCTGCGCTTCCACGGTATGAGCTCGGTGCTTAGCCAGCTGTACGCCGATGGCCTGATGGAAGCGGTGTCCGTGAAGCAGACCGACGTGTTCCAGGCAGCGGAGGATTTTGCCCGTATCGAGGGCATCCTGCCCGCGCCCGAGAGCAGCCACGCCATTTTGGCTGCGGTAAACGAGGCCATGAAGTGCAAGGAGACCGGTGAGGAAAAGACCATCCTCTTCGGCCTGACGGGCACAGGTTACTTTGACCTGGTGGCCTATGAGAAGTTCCACAATGGACAGATGAAAGACTATGTGCCCAGTGATGAAGAGATTGCCCAGGCGCTCTCTAAGCTGCCGGTGGTGGAATAAATCATACTTCCCACGCACCGTAATAAAGAATAAGCGCCATACCAGGAGTCCAGGAGGCAGGTCCTCCTGGACCCCGTGTCTTTGAAACCCCTGCAAACTTTCTGTTAATAACCCTGGGGAAGCCTTGATAAAACAAAAAAAATGGTCTATAATTGCAATATCTACATTTTACGGAGGTGCACGGTTCATTGGCCAGAGAAAGATATTTGGTACACGCGGGAGAGGATACCATCCACTCCAACGTCATAGAATTAAGGACGGCAAAGGACAAGCGGCAGAACTGGTGGTTTTATCATAAGGTTCACTTGATGGTGGGAATTCTAGCGGTGGTAGGGGTGGCAAGCCTCATCTACTCCATCGTGTCCCAGGTGGAGCCGGACTATTCCATTGGTCTGCTCACCTCCTATTCTATGCCCTCAGAGGCTCAGAAGCAGATTAGCGGCTATATTGAGCGATATGCCGAGGACCGTAATGGCGACGGTAAGGTGGTGGTACAGCTGAATAACTACGTGATGAACAGTGGTGAGACGGATGTGCAGATGATTCAGGCGTCTATGACCCGCTTTGCGGGAGATGCTTCGCTGAGCGAGTGCATGCTTTACCTTCATGACGCCGAGGCCTTTGGCCAGATGCAGCCCCAGTTCCAAAGCTTTTTCCAGTATAATGACGGAACCCCCATGCCGGAGGACGCCACGGACTATGACAAGGCCATGTACGCCTGGGACGAGGTGTCGGCTTTTCAGAACTTTCAGGCAGCCGAGATGGAAACAGTAGGCGGCTGGACCCCCGAGGTACTGGAAGAGCTGTGTGGCCGGCTGCGAATTTCGGTGCGGGCCATGGAGGGCAGTGGCTTTGCCAAGGACGAGAAGAAAGTGGCCTACTATGAGGATTCGGTGGCCCTTTTAGACCGGCTGATCAGGGACGAACCGCAGAACCAGGAGACCCCAGAGAACCAATAACAAAAGGGATATATTGCGCGGTCCTGGGAAGTGCCCAAGCTCCTGGCAATTTCCGCCCTTGCCCCTTTTCGCGCAGACGGTCTTTATGAAGCCCGACTTAAAAAATTCTGAAAGGAACGTGACCAAAAACATGGGAATGACAATGACGCAAAAAATTTTAGCAGCCCACGCCGGACTGGACTCTGTACAGCCTGGCCAGCTGGTAGAGGCCAGCCTGGACATGGTGCTGGGCAATGACATCACCTCGCCAGTGGCTATCAACGAGTTTGAAAAGTGCGGGGCCACCGGGGTGTTCCACAAGGACAAGATTGCCCTGGTGCTGGACCATTTTGTGCCCAATAAGGACATTAAGGCCGCCCAGCAGTGCAAACAGACCCGGCAGTTCGCGGACAAATATAACATCACCAATTTCTTCGACGTGGGCCAAATGGGCATTGAGCATGCCCTGTTGCCTGAAAAGGGCCTGGTGGGCCCGGGCTGTGCCTGCGTGGGAGCTGACTCCCACACCTGTACTTATGGGGCCTTGGGGGCCTTCTCCACAGGCGTGGGCTCCACGGATATGGCTGCGGCCATGATTACAGGCAAGCTATGGTTTAAGATTCCCTCTGCCATTCAGGTGGAGCTTAAGGGCCAGCTGCATGGGCATGTGAGCGGCAAGGACGTGATTTTGCACCTCATCGGGGAAATCGGTGTGGACGGCGCCCTATACCAGTCCCTGGAGTTTACTGGCGAGGGGGTAGCCTCTTTGAGCATGGACGACCGGTTTACTATCGCCAATATGGCCATTGAGGCCGGGGCCAAAAACGGCATTTTCCCAGTGGACGAGAAGACCTTAGAGTACTGCAAGAACCGCTGCCAAGGGGAGACTAAAGTCTATGAAGCGGACGCCGACGCAGTGTATGAGCGCAACGTGACCATTGACCTTGGTACCCTGCGGCCCACGGTCTCCATGCCTCATCTGCCGGAGAACACCCGGCTTATTGAGGAGGTCAGCGACGTAAAGATCGACCAGAGCGTGATTGGCTCCTGCACCAACGGACGTATCAGTGATATGCGCGTGGCCGCCCAGATTATGAAGGGTAAAAAAGTGGCCAAGGGCGTGCGCTGCATTGTAATTCCCGCCACCCAGGAGGTGTACCTCCAGTGCATCCGCGAGGGCCTGGCCGAAATCTTCATCGAGGCCGGGGCTGTATTCAGCACCCCTACCTGTGGGCCCTGTCTGGGGGGATATATGGGCATTTTGGCCCAGGGCGAGCGGGCGGTTTCCACCACCAACCGGAACTTTGTGGGCCGCATGGGCCATGTGGAGTCCGAGGTGGTGCTCTCTAGCCCCGCCGTGGCCGCAGCCAGCGCCCTCACCGGTTATCTCACCGACCCCGCTAAGCTGTAAGGAGAATCCCCCATGAGTAAAGAAGAGGAGCGCCTTCCACTGCTGGAGACCCGGCGGCTGATTCTGCGAGCGCCGGAAAAAGCGGACGCTCCCGCCTTTTTGGCCCTGTGGCAGCAGGAATTTGTGCGCAGGTACAACGTCTTTGGCAAGCTGCCCAGCCTGGAAGAGGCGGAGGATATTCTGACCCAGAACCCGGGCAGCCAGTTGGCGCTGGTCCAGAAGGACGGCGGCGTGGTGCTTGGGCGCGTGGGGATAGAGAGCGACCGCCTGCGCTTTCGCGTCAAGTCCTTTTCCCTGGACTACTACTTGGGGGAGGCCTGGGCCCGGCAGGGCTATATGACCGAGGCCCTGGAACGGGTGCTGGATTACTTATTTACCCAGCGGGGCGCGGAGCTTGTTTCCGCCCGGGCGTTTACGGCAAACGCCGCCTCCCTGGGAATCTTGGAAAGGCTGGGCTTTACCCGGGAGGGGACCCTGCGCCGGGGGGTACGTACCTATGAGGACAAATGCTTTGACGACGCCCTGTTCTCCCTGCTTCGAGAAGAGTGGGCGCTGCGCCGCCCTGAGAGCTTTCCCCAGCTGGGGGACCGGGTCGCCATCAAAATAGACCGCCCCCTGGGCACGATGCACCCCCGGTGCCCAGATATTGTCTACTCCGTCAACTATGGATACGTGCCTGGGGTTATAGCTCCCGACGGCGCGGAGCAAGACGCCTACGTGTTGGGGGTGGATGTGCCCCTGGAGACCTTCACAGGCCGGCTGATTGCTGTCATCCACCGCTTGGATGACGTGGAGGAAAAGTGGGTGCTGGCTCCAGAGGGGATGTGCTTTACTAAGGAAGAGATTAAATCCGCCGTCTGGTTTGTAGAGCAATATTACCATATAGAGATAAGGATGTGAGGGAGAACGATGCCCTATATTTCTATCGAGTGCGGCGCGCTGGCCAAAGAGCAAAAGGCGGAGCTGATCCGGCAGTTG
This sequence comes from Acutalibacter sp., assembly GCA_022801475.1. Lineage (GTDB taxonomy): Bacteria > Bacillota > Clostridia > Oscillospirales > Acutalibacteraceae > Acutalibacter. Next base: position 4,303 of record JAAWSH010000081.1, read on the forward strand.
ACCGCCACGGCGGCGGAGGTAACAAATATTCCCGCCGGTTTTTTCACTGTGACCATCAAAGAGCTGCCAGACGAGAACTTCGGCATCGGCGGCAGGGATATTGGAGAGAGCAAAGCAGAGTATATGGCCAGGGGAAAATAGGAGGAAAGAGCTATGAAGCCAGCGGAGAGCGTCATACACAAAAACCTGACCCAGCTGGAGGCCCAGCACAGAGCCGGCCCGGACCAATACGAATACTACCGCCGGAAGTTTGTGCCATTGGGCGGAGCCAACCAGTGTGTGGTGAGCGTGTACGAAATACCGCCGGGAAAGGACGCGTATCCCTACCATTTCCACGTAAAAAATGAGGAAGTATTCTTTATTGTCAGCGGCCGGGGACTTCTGCGGACCCCGGATGGAGAGCGGGAAGTAGGGGCCGGGGACCTGCTGTTTTTTCCAGCTGAACCTGGCGGAGCCCATAAACTCACCAATTCCGGTGAAGACTCTCTGGTCTATGTTGACTTTGACACCCAAAACGCCCTGGACGTTGCGGTTTACCCGGACTCCCACAAAATTGGCGTGTGGGGCCGGGGAATCAACCGGGTTTTCTTGGAAGAGGACGCGGTGGACTATTACGCTGGGGAATAAAAGGACTGTCGGCGGAGCAGATACAAAGCCCAAGATTGGTAAAGCCAGCATTTCCCTGCCGAGGCCAAACGAAATAAACTATAATTAAAAAAGGAGCGACAAAGCTATGAACGCAAAAGGAAGGGTATACAAGTATGGGGACGATGTGAACACAGACGTGATCATCCCCGCCCGGTATCTGAACACAGCCTCTCATGCGGAGCTGGCCAGCCACTGCATGGAGGATATTGACAAGGATTTTGTGAAAAATGTAAAGCCCGGCGACGTGGTGGTGGCTGGCAAAAACTTTGGCTGTGGTTCCTCCCGGGAACATGCGCCCATTGCCCTGAAAGCCTCTGAAGTATCTTGTGTGATTGCCAAAACTTTCGCCCGCATTTTCTACCGAAACTCCATCAATATCGGCTTCCCAATTTTGGAGTGCCCGGAAGCCGCAGAGGAGATTGCTCCTGGGGACGTGGTAGCGGTGAATTTTGACACAGGCCTGATCACTGACGAGACCACTGGCAAGACCTACCAGGCCCAGCCCTATCCCGAATTTTTGCAGAATATCATTGCCAGCGGCGGGCTGATGGAGTCCATTAGAAGCAAGGGCTAAGGCGGCTGTTTGGAGACGAGTAGAGAAGAGACCGCCAGTTGGCCAGGGGCTTCCAAAAACTTTACATTTTCCCTTTAGGGCTTGTTTGAAAAATCCAAAACGCCGTCTTTTTGCCCAGAAGAGGCTGCTTTCCGCGATCCTCGTCAACCGCTAGAGTCTGTTTGAAAACCGGAGAAGTGCAGGATTTTTGACCAGAAATGAGGGACTTCAATGAAAAAACCGCAAGAAAGGCTGCCGCCTTTCCAGGATTTTTGACACCAAAAGCTCCTTTTCTGCTCAAAACAGACAGTATTTCGGAGTTTTAAAACAGACTCTAGGTTGACTTGCGGTATTCTCCTTGAAATGGACCTCTTCTGGGCAGAAATTCGTCATTCTCTCTATTTTCAAACAAGCCCTAGAAAGGATGTGAATGAAGTGGGAACCATCTTTTTCCCCAGCTGTAATTTTACGAAGGCCAGCCCAGAGGCAGCAAAAAAGCTGAGAAGCTATCTTTTGGAACAAATGCCTGTGGCAGGCTGCTGCCGCGTGGATAAAAGGCAGTATCCAGTAGGAGAAACGGCATTATATTTCTGTCAGGCGTGCAGAGAAACCATGGAGGAGAAGTTTCCCCAATTGACGCCGGAAAATCTGTTTGTCTGGCTGGAGGGCCGGACAGATTTTCCTTGGCCGGACTACCGTGGCCTACAGGTGAGTATACAAGACTGTTGGCGGGACCGGGAGCACCCGGAGATCTGGGGGGCGGTACGGAGACTTTTGGCTAAAATGGGGGTGGAGGTCTGGGAAATTCAGGAGAACCGGGAGAGCTCTACCTTTTGCGGTAATCTGCATTTTGAGCCGCAATCACTGGAAAATACCGTGCGGCTGGCTGCTTACCCGAACCAGCCGCTTTATGAACTGCCGGAGCCAGAACAACAGGCGCTTATGAGGGAACAGGCCGAAAAGCACCAGGGCCGGCTGGTCCTTTGCTATTGTAACCGCTGTACGGCAGGTATCCGGCTGGGTGAAGGACGGCCAGTTCATTTGATGGAACTGGTTATGGGAACCTATGGCTAGAAGGGATGTTTTTCAGCCGTAAAGCATAGGCTGTTCCTGGACCGGTAAGTTTTTCATCATAATAATGACGGAGTGAACAAGGTATATGCGAAAGAGAGACTGTATTGCCACCTATATCCTGATGGCCTTGATTGTATTTATCTACATACTGGACCGCCTGATCCCCCTGCCGGAGGGCTATGCGGGAGCGTCTAATGAATGGGAGGGCCTCCCTGGCTGGGTGGCGGTCCCTCTGGGGTATTGCGGTGGACAGTTGACCAATCTATTGGCTCTGTGCGGCGACGCACTGACCCCAGGAGGGTGGGCCTTTTACCGGCATTTTACATTTTTGTTTCCCCAAGAGAACCTGTTCCACCTGCTGGCTGCCCTGGCCTTGTTATACTTGGCGGGAAGCTTTGTGGAGAGCCACGGGGGTTCGGCGGCAGTGGTGGAAATTTTTCTGCTGTCAGGCTTTCTGGAGAGCTGGGTCTCCGTTCCGATTTACACCTTTCTGCATCCGCCCTATATGTTCGATGGCCCGATGGCGTTCACAGCGGGGGCTTCCAGTGGGGCTATGGGACTGTTGGGCGCGGTCTGGGCCATCTGTCTGTTTAACCGGGGGCTTTTGGATGAACTGACCCGTGGGGAGAAGATTGCCCTAGCGGTCTGTGGGGTGCTGTGCACCTATGTTCTGGGTTTTGGGCTGGGAATAATCCGCTGTAATATAAGCCTGTTCCTGGGACTGGGGCTGATGTCCGCGGCCTGTGCCTGGATTCCGCCGGTGCGGCGGATGGTGCTGGATCAGCCGGTGGACTGCTT
>JAAWSH010000256.1 GCA_022801475.1 Acutalibacter sp.
AGCATGGCCTTTGCGCTGTCAATCTTTATCTGGGTGATATAGTCTTGCAAGGGCATACCGGTCTGCTCCTTGAAGACCCGGGACAGATAGCTGGCATTGTAGCTTAGCCGTGCGGCCAGGTCACTGACAGAGACCGATTCGGCGATATGTTCACGAACAGCCTGGCGTATGCTGAAGGCCAGCCGCTTTTCCTGTGAGTTCTGCCACAAGGACAGGTAGTCCATATAGCTCTCCACAAGGCCGGCACATTTGATGTGGAGCTCATCCACTACGGTGGTGCCTATCTTTTCCATGAAGTCAAAGAATTCCTGACCCCATGCGCCTATCTCTATCTGCCTCTGGATGGAGTCGGATAGCACTGCTCCGATGATAAGGTGGTAGACCTGTAGGTACTGCTGGTACCCGCTTTGCCCACTTGTCTCCAGCTCCTTAAAGACTGTGTCCACCCACCGCAGGGTGGGCTCCTTTTGCCCAGCCGCCACCAGCGTTGCGAGAGTGGGGTGGCTATGCAGGGATTTCAGCTCCACGGCGGGAGCAGATTCCGCCTCCATACTGCGTATCACGCTGTGGGAGCCGCCAAGATACCGCAGTATGCTCCGGTTTAGCTCCCGGTAGGCGGCGCCCAGTTCTCCGGCGGGGTGAGGAGAGGTCCAGAAAATCCTTACAGGCCCGCTGGTTAGTTCCTCAATGGCTGAGAGGAATATCTCAAGACGTTCTATGGCTCGGCGGAAAAAGCCCAGCAGTTCGGGGCCGTCCTCCTTCAGGAACAGAAACGCGTGGACGCCCTGCGTGCTGAGATAATCGATTACCAGGCTGTCTTCGGCCAGTATGCTCCCGCACAGGTCGAGGGCCATCAGATGAAGCTCCTCCTCTCGGGGCAAAGCCCCTGCCGGCTGCTCTACCCGGAGCATAACCCAGAAACCCACATCCTCCTGCCGGATATTCAGGCCGTACTTTTTTGAGAACTTCCTATTCTCCCAGGGGCTCTCCCCATCCTTTTCCAGCCACCGGGCCAGGAAATGCCGCTTAAGGATGAGGAGGGCCTCACTCATTCCAGTTTTCGCCGCCTGAAGCACTGACTCCTTTTGAAGCTCCGCGCGGAGCTTATTTAGCGCGTCGGCCACGGTCTCTTTGAGCTCTTCATACTGAATGGGTTTTAGAAGGTACCTGAACGCCCGGATGTCCACCGAGCGCTGGGCATAGGAAAAGTCCGAGTATCCAGAGAGAATGATGACCTTTGTATATGGATACTGCCGCAGCACCTTGCTGCCAAGTATCAGGCCGTCATCTCCCGACATTTGTATATCGGTTATGACCACATCGACTCTGTGATTTTGAAGGACCTCCAGGGCGGCTGTGGTACTATCGGCGGTATAGACCTCGGAGATATTCAGATCTCTCCAGTCGATATTATAGCTAAGGCCCTCCAGTATATGCGGCTCATCATCCACAAGCAGGAGATGGAACGAATCCATCCGCCGTCACTCCTTTCCATGGCTTTTTGAAGCTCTTACGCGTATCACCACGCTGGTGCCGTGAGGCAGTACAGGTTTTATCTCAAAGGAGGTCTCCTCTCCATACATGGTCATAACCCGGAAGTACACGTTCTGGATACCGTGGAGCTCGTCCATGTTCTCGGGCCGCTTTAGGCGCTCCAGAATAGACGCAAGTTCCTCATGGGGTATGCCCGAGCCATTGTCCCTTACCTCCAGCACGACCTCGCCATCCTCTCTGCTGGCCAGCACATCCACTCTGGCTGGGGAATTTAGCTTACGGAAGGCATGTTGAACGGCATTTTCAACGATGGTCTGTAATGACAGTGTGGGTATCTCAAAATCCTCCAGTCCCTTCTGAATCTGGCAGGAAAAGCTAAACCGCCCGGACAGGCGTACCTGGTGGATTTTGAGATACAGTTCAATATTCTCTATCTCCTGGGACAGCGGCAGTCTTAGTGAATCCAGCTGTGCTCCCAGGCGGTAATATCTCCCCAGGTATACAGTCATATCAGCGGCACTGTCCAGTTCCTGGCTTTTAATCATATTATAAATATAGAACAGACTGTTTGAAAGAAAATGGGGATTTATGTGGGAACGAAGAAAGTGTATCTGGGCATTTCGTAGGCGTATTTCAAGAAGATACGTTTCGTCCACAAGTTTATTAAGGCGTCGCGTCATAAGATTGAACTGTTCCGCAAGAAAATTAAATTCATTGGTTCCCTTCACCTGGACACAAACGGTGAGGTCGCCATTCGCAACCTTTCGCATGGAATCCGTTAGCAGTTGGATCGGTGAGTAGATTTTCCTGTATACCAAGAACAGGTATATGATAGAGGCGGCTATCCCTAGTACCACAACCAGAATTAGCAGCGCGGTAATGTTTAGGATGGGTTGAAAAATTTCCTGTTCACTAAATGCCACACCGATAACGCATCCCATATCCGGCAGGTAAACCGGCGTGACCTTTAGCCGGGCGTTACCAGTGTTTTCATAGTAGGCGCCTGAACCGATACCGCTTTTTGTTTCTTCCTCCAAGGCGGAAAGCACTTCCTCGGACAGCAGCCCCGATTGATCCAGCGTAAAAAATTCCCCCTGTACGTCACGAAAAAAGGCGGACTGCATAAGAACGTCAGGGATAAACAGGTTGTCCATCTGCCGGGTCAGTTCGTCACAGTCAATCTCTAAAATAACCACGGGAAAGCTCTGCTCGGGCCGGACATAGCCCATCAGCATGGATAGGCACCGGCGCTCTGGCTGACGGTATGAGGGCCTAAGCTGCCATGAGGCCTGGATGGCTGGAAGGGTGGAGAAATCCTCCAGCAGAGGGTATTTTTCCAGCCTATCCACGCCCAGTTTTGATGAGACGGCCATGCCTTGCTGGGGGAAAGCCACGATCACGTCGGCACCCATGAAAGCAGAGGAGAATTGCAGTTTCAGCAGGTTCGCGAAGTTATGCAGGGCGTACAGGTCGATGCGCTCTGTAGGCTGGGCGGCAATGGCGATTACATCGTGCTCCAGTAAAAGGGTAGAGGCAGTGGCCTGTAGGGCATTCAGGTTATCGGAGAAGGCCTCTGAGGTGATAGTTATCTTTGTGGAATAGGTAGCCTCCGTCTCCCTTTGCAGCGCGTGAATGGTCCACACTTCAGAAACAATGCAGAGTATAAATGCCGGGAGGATCGTAAACAGAAAACCTAACAGTATGGTCCGCACGATGGTAGACTTGGCCATGGGGAAAGCATTCATACAGGCAGTCTCCTCTCTCACAGGTTTTAACGTAATTCTAGCAAGGGATGGGCAAATTATCAAGAGATTTATGGTTGATTTTACGAAAGAGGTAGAAATAGTGCAAGAAAAGTAGAAATATATCATGTACATCCAGCTTGGATTATTGTAAGCTTTAACCGTAGGCAGCATCCTGTGAATTTTCCGGAAAAAAATGAACAGAGCGAAAACCAAAGCACGTAGGACCAAAAGAAAGGAAGTAAAAGGCTTATGAAAAAAATTAGCGTAAAGGGCGTTTTGGCGGCACTGTTGGCCTGCGCCATGCTGGCGGGCTGTTCCAGCACCCCAAGTAATTCCAGCAGTCAGTCCAGCACACCCGATAGCAAACCGGAGAGCTCTTCCTCTGAGGTGAGCGGCGAGAGTTCAGAGGCAAGCAACAGCGGAGCCAAAGACGGCGTCGTCTTTGACGAGCAGGGCCATTTTGTCAAGTATGACCCGCCCATCACCCTTAGCACCAACGTAATCGTTTCTTCCTCCGACTCCTTCCACGAGGACTGCGATATTCAAAATAACGGCTGGACCCAGTGGATGGAGGAGAAGCTGGGAATTAAGTGGGAGATGAAATATATCTCGCCAGACAGTGAGTCCAATACCCAAAAACTGGACCTGGCCTTTGCCAGCGACGATCTTCCGGATGTTATTTCCGGTGCCAGTGTGGGACAGATAACCAAGTATGCCCAGGCGGGTAAAATGACCGCGCTGGATGAGTACATCGATCAGGCCCCCGCCATCGTACGGTACTATGTGGACGACGCGGTAAGGCTGACCCAGGGCGCTTTCTTTGCCCCCTTTACGGTAAACGGCAAGGTCTACGCCATGCCCATGGGCAACGAGTCGATAGAGGTCGCCACCTCCAACTTCCTGCGCACAGACATTCTCAAGGAGCTGAACCTGGAGATCCCCGAGTCCATCAGCGACCTGGACGCGCTCTTTGCCGCATACCACGAGAAGTACCCTCAGGGCCGTGCCATCGCCATGGACAAAGGGATGGGCGGTATAGACGTGGTGGCCTCTGCCTATGGGGCCTCTAAGGACTCTTGGGTCGAAAAGGACGGCAGTCTGGAGTACAGCTATATTCAGCCCGAGATGAAGCAGACCCTTGCGAAAATGGCCGAATATTACCAGAAGGGCTACATTGACCCCGAGTTTATTGTTAAGGACGGGGAGAAGCTGAACGAGGACGTGATCAACGGCAACGTACTCATTTATAACGGCCCGTGGTGGTGTATTGCCACCCCGATGACCCCCATGTGGAACAACCTGCCAGAGGCTACTACGGTTGGTGCGCCTTTTATTAAGGGCGATGATAGCACATGCACCGTTACCCGCAACACCTGGTGGACCAACAACCGCGCCATCACGGCGAAATGTGAGAACCCAGAGGCCGTGTTCTACCTGTTTGGGGATAATCTTGATTCTTATAACCGCAATGTCCAGCAGCTGCGGGACACCCTGAAGGAAGAGTACGACTATGAGTTCAAGTACCCGGTTACCGAGGTGCTGGAAGCTACCAACGCCGACCAGGTAGCAAAGGATCATCCCAACATTGGCCAGCCCATCCAGCTGTATCTGTATGAGTATCCCGAGGAGCTGGAGGGCTGCGGATACATGAACGACTTCTATACGCTGCCCAATTTCTGGCTGGGCTTCTCCGGCAAGTTTGTCAGCGTGGCCAACCTGGACTTTGAGACCATGACCGAGGCGCTAAAGACCGGGGACGAGAGCGTTATGACGCCCTATGCCAAGTCTATGTATACCGAATGGAACGCCACCCAGCCGAACATGCTAAAGACTTTTGCGGGCATCTATGATTATTGGGCCGAATTGCTGGATGGCAAGGACGGCATCTTGCAGGTAAACAAGTTTGCTGGCGCCACCACGCCCACTATGACCGAGAAAGGCGCCTACCTTGACAAGATGCGGGAGGAGACCTTTGCCCAAATTATCATGGGCACAAAGCCTGTGGATAGCTTTGACGAGTATGTAGAGAACTGGTACGCCAACGGCGGCACCGAGATAACCCAGGAAGTAAACGACTGGTATGCCTCTTCCAAGTAAGCGGCGGGAAAAAAGGAAAAACAGGGAGTCTGGGGGTTCCCAGATTCCCCGCTTTTCTATGATCAACTTAATGAAAGAAGGCTGTATATGGCTAACGTATCCCTAAAAGCGTCCCCGGCCGGCAAAACGCCGTTTTCCGCTTATTTTCGAAGGAAATGGCAGCTCTACGCGATGCTTCTGCTTCCGGCGTTTATCGTTCTGCTTTTTAATTATGTGCCTCTGGCAGGGCTCTCCATCGCCTTTCAAAACTACAACCCCGGCTCCGGCGGGCTTTTCGGCGGGGAGTTTGTGGGCCTCAAGTGGTTTCGCACAGCGATGAACCTGCCGGACTTTCCCAATATCATGCGCAACACCGTTGTAATGGCCGTAGGCAAGATTCTGCTGGGGCAGGTTTTCGCTATTATATTTGCCCTGCTTCTCAATGAGGTGGGAAATCCCGCTTATAAGCGCACGGTGCAGACCATCACGTACTTTCCGCATTTTCTCTCCTGGGCCATTATCGGCGGCATTTTTACCGATATGCTCTCAAGCAGCGGTATTATAAACCAGTTTCTAGGCCTTTTCGGAATACAGTCCATTTTCTTCCTGGGAAGCAACCAGTGGTTCCAGCCCACGATGATTATCCTTGAGGTCTGGAAAGAGTTTGGTTGGGGGGCTATTGTTTACCTGGCCGCAATGACCGGCATCAACCCGGAGCTGTACGAGTCTGCCGCCATGGATGGGGCCGGGCGTATAAAGGGGATATGGCATGTGACCCTGCCAGGAATTGCTTCAGTAATAGTCATGCTTTCTGTGCTGAACATCGGCGGCATTCTAAACGCAGGCTTTGAGCAGATCCTTATTATGTACAATCCGGCGGTATATCAAACCGGAGATATTCTCGATACTTTCATCTACCGGCAGGGCCTTCTGGACGCCCAATATTCCCTCTCTACAGCCATAGGTCTGTTCAAATCTGTCATCTCGCTGGCATTAACTTTGACGGCAAACTACCTGGCCTGCCGCTACACCGATTACCGCATTTTTTAGGAGTTGACACTATGAATCAGAAAATATACAATAGCTTTGGGGACAAGGTCTTTCAGGCCGTCAACTATGTTATATTAACCGTTGTAACCCTAACCTGCCTTCTACCCATGCTGCATGTCCTGGCGCTGTCTTTCAGCGATAGTGTCTCGGCCACCGCCAACCAGGTGCTGTTTATACCCAAGGGCTTTAACTTGGCCGCCTACCAGACCATGTTCTCAAACCCCATCTTCTTAAACTCCTTTTTCATCTCTGTTTTTCGCACCGTAGTGGGCACGGCTATCAACCTGTTTGTAACGATCCTGGCCGCCTACCCTCTTTCAAAGGAAAACAGCGAGCTGCGCGGGCGAAAGTGGATAAGCCTGTTCTTTATAATTCCCATGATGATCTCCGGCGGCCTTATCCCCAACTATCTGCTGGTGAACAGCCTGGGGATGATAGACTCCGTATGGTCGCTGATCATCCCCGGCTGTCTGCCCATAGGGAACGTGGTGCTGATGATGAACTTCTTCCGTGGGATAAACAAAAGCATTTTAGAGGCCGCGCACATAGACGGAGCCAACGAGTTTTCCATTCTCACCCGGGTGGTGCTGCCCCTTTCTACAGCCTCTATCGCCACTATCACGCTTTTCCAAATGGTAGCCCACTGGAACGACTGGTTCGGCGCTACAATTTACATTAATGACAACCGCAAGTGGCCCTTACAAACCCTTCTGCGCCAGATGCTTAAGTCCATCGACGTCAGCACCTTCGGCGCGGAAACCATCAGTCAGCTAAGGCTTCTCTCAGACCGGTCTTTCCGGGGAGCCATGATCATTTTTGCGACCATCCCGATCTTATGCGTATATCCGTTCATGCAAAAGCACTTTGTCGCGGGTATTACCATTGGGTCGGTAAAAGAATGAAAATTTTTACAGGAGGTAAAAGCCAGTGATCGAAAGAATCAGAGAAGCCCTTGCGGACCGCGGTGAAAATT
>JAAWSH010000082.1 GCA_022801475.1 Acutalibacter sp.
TGGATGCGCCCGTCAGGGCCCACCACCTTTAAGAGGCCGTCGCAGTAGGTAGACTTCAGCTTGGCCACTGCCCGGTACTTCAGCACGTCGTCCACCACTGGGTGCATATACCGCAGCTCTTCCAGCACGTCGGCGTTGGTGGACCAGCCGCTTTTGGTTTTTTTGCCGTGGGGCAGGCCCAGCTTGTCGAACAGGGCCTCGCCCAGCTGCTTAGGGGAGTTGATGTTAAAGGCATACCCCGCCTGCTGGATAATGGCGTCGTGCAGCCGCTGGACCTCCCCCTCCATCTGCCGGCCATAGTCCTCTATGCTCTGCCTGTCCACATAAAAACCCACATGCTCCATCTGGGCCAGCACATAGCTTAAGGGGATCTCAATATTTTCCAGCAGCTCACGCTGGTTGTTTTTGTCAATCTCCTTGGAGAGGGCCCCGCACAGCCCGGGCATGGCCCCAGCGCAGCCCAGGGACAGGTCCTCAAAGTCCGGCAGAGCCACCCGGTACTCCGCGGCCAGCCGGGGCACGTCATAGCCTGTGGCCGAGGGATTCAGCAGGTACGCCGCCAGGGCGGTGTCCATCCCCACGTTTTCCACCTTGCGGCCCAGCGAGAGGGCCAGCCGGTGCAGGGGCTTTATATCATGGGTATACTTTTTAATCAGCGGGTCCGGCAGAAACGCCTGTAAAAAGGCCGTGTCCGGTTCCACCCGCCACAGCTGGTTTTTGTGGGCGAACACCAGGCTTTCCAGCCCGCCGCCCTTGTCCCATTGGCAGTAGAAATAGGCCTCCCCCGCGTCCTCCAACCTGGGCAGCAGGGGCGCGCCGTCGGGCAGCTCATTCACCCAGGGCCGGCCTGTGGCAGGCGCTACGGCCTCCTCTGGGGCAGCGGGGGCCGAGAGCCCGAACTTGTCCAAAAGCGAGAACAGCTCCAGCCGCACCATGGTCCCGGCCGCTTTCTGGGGGTCCCCCGGGCCCTTTACATAATGGCCAATGTCCGTGTCAATGGGCGCGTTCTGGCGGATGGTGCCCAAGTCGTAGCTTAAAAAGGCGTTGTCCCGGCTGGCCTCCAGCTTTTTCCGGGTGCTGGGCTTTATGGCCGGGTCCTCCAGGTTGGCGTAGATATTCTCTAACGAGCCGAAACGCTGTACCAGCTCTCCGGCCCCTTTGGGTCCAATGCCGGCCACCCCGGGAATGCAGTCCGAGCTGTCCCCCTGTATGGCCTTTAGGTCAATCATCTGCCGGGGGGTAACGCCGTACTCCTCCATAATCTTTGCCTCGTCATACACCGTGGCCTGGGGCTGGCCAAACTTGGTGGTGGCCAGGCGCACCGTGGTGCTGGGTGAAACCAGCTGTAAGCTGTCCCGGTCCCCGGTGGCAATCACGCAGCTGTTCCCCGTCTGCCCGCAGGCGGCGGCAAAGGTGCCCAGGATGTCGTCCGCCTCCCAGCCCTCGCAGGTGACGATTTTGTATCCCATATCCCCCAAAAGCTCCTGGAGCACTGGCAGCTGCTGGGCCAGCTCCTCTGGCATTCCCTTGCGGTTAGACTTGTACCCAGCATACTGCTTATGCCGGAAGGTAGGGGCCCGCATGTCAAAGGCAATGGCCACCGCGTTGGGCTTTGTCTCCTCCGCCAGCTTTTTAAACATGGTGAGAAATCCATAGATGCCGTTGGTAAAGTCCCCGGCTTTGGTAGAGAGCAGCTTAATGCCATAAAAGGCCCGGTTTAGTATGCTGTTGCCATCAAGAACCAACAGCTTCATTCATATTCCTCCTTTTGCGGGGCATCTTGGCCTGTCTCCGCCGCTTTCCGCTTGGCTATTCTGGGCACCGTGCGGGTGCTGTTCACCCGTTTGCCGTTGGGTTGCAGCTGGCCGGCCTGTTCCAGCTCGGTCATTTTACGCATTCCCTGAATAATCAGGTCCAGGTCCTCCAGCTTGTGCAGGCCCACGGTCTGCCTCTTGTACCGGGAAGCCCACCGCAGCCCAGAAAGGTACCACCCCGCGTGCTTTCTCATTTCCAGCATGGCCCGGGTCTCCCCTTTATATTCACACATCCGCTGGGCGTGCAGCCGCATCACCCGCAGCTTTTCCTCCATATCCGGCGGGGGCAGGTGCTGGCGCTGGGGGCTAAAGTACAGGTTTAGGGCCCTAAAAACCCAGGGGTTGCCCAGGGCCCCCCGGCCCACCATCACCATGTCGCAGCCCGTCTCTTTTAAAAGAGCCTCCGCCGCGTCCGGCCCGCCCACGTCTCCGTTGGCAATCACAGGGATGTCCACCGCCTCCTTCACCAGGCGCATAATGCCGGGGTCCGCCTTGCCAGAGTAAAACTGGTCCCGGCTGCGCCCGTGGATGCACACCCCGTCGGCCCCGGCCTCTTGGCATACCTTGGCCACCTCTGGGGCGTTGGCGTTGCCCCAGCTCCACCCAGCCCGTATTTTTACCGTAACCGGCAGGTTCACGGCCTTTTTCACAGCGGAGACAATCTTCCCGCACAGGGTGGGGTCCTGCATCAAGGCGCAGCCCGCGCCAGACGACACAATTTTTGGGGCAGGACAGCCCATGTTAATGTCAATTCCCGCTGGGCCCAGGGCGGCCATTTTTTCAGCGGCCCGGGCCATACAGTCCGGCTCGCTGCCAAAGATCTGGATAAACACCGGCCCTTGGTCGTGGGAGATGTCCGCCAGCTCCATGGTTTTCCTGTCATTGTAGTCCATCGCCCGAGAGCTGACCATCTCTGTAACCGTATAGGCCGCGCCAAACTCCCGGCAGAGCTGCCGGAAAGCGGCGTCGCTGGCCCCGGCCATAGGCGCCAGCGCCCCCAGGCCGTTTATTTCCACATTGCCGATTTTCATGGCGGCTCCTTTCTCTCTGGTAAATGCGGGAAAACAGATATTCTCCTCCCCGTTTCCCCCGCGTCCCGCTTTTTCGGCTTTAGGGCTTGTTTGAAAATAGAGGAAGCACCGGAATTTTTGTTCCAAAGGGAGCGGTTTCAAGGCGGAAACCGCAAGAAATACTTTCGTATTTTGAGGATTTCCAACACAGAAACCGCCCGTTTGGAGCAAAAAGACGATGTTGGCGATTTTTCAAACAAGCCCTAGGCTGTCTCCAGCTTTTGGATGTTCCGCAGGCTTTGCTCCAGGCAGTCAAAGGGGCTGCCCTGGCACACATCCTGTTCCACCAGGATATGTTCTGTTCCGCAGTGGGCCAGGTTTTTCAGCACCTTGCCAAAGTCAATGTTCCCCTCTCCCACAGGGGCCATCACCGGCTCCCAGCCGTTTACGGCCATGTCTTTCAGGTGCACGCAGGGAATGCGCCCAGAAAGCTTCTCCAGCCAGGCATACAGGTCCGCGCCGCCCATCTGCACCCAATAGGTATCCAGGGTAAAGCCCAGCTCGCCGGGGGCAAAGCTCTCCAGCAAAACGTCCATTACCAGCTTGCCGCCAAAGCGCTGGAACTCCACATTGTGGTTGTGGTACATCAGCAGCTTTCCCGCAGCCGCAATCTTCTTTGCCGGCTCTTTATAGTCGTCGGCAAAATGCCAGAGCCATTCTGGAGAAAGATACTTTTTGGGCATCATGCCAATGCCAATGTACCGGCAGCCAAAGACCTCATGCTCTTCAATCACCGCCTGGGTGTCGTTTAAAATGCGGCCAGGGTCTGTGTGGGTCAGCACAATCTCCAGCCCGTGCTTGTCGCAGAGCTGCCGCACCCGCTGGGGGGCAATGGGCCCAATGGCGGAGAGCTGCACAGTCTGGTATCCCATTTCGGACACACGGCCCAGGGAATAGTCCAGGTCCTTTTCGTTTTGGGTGTACTCCCGAAGGGTGTAAAGTTGCGCGCCTAATTTCATAAGAAATCCCTCCATAAGGTGAATGAATTTTACATTAAAATGATTTTACCACATTTTGGCCAGGCTTGCAAGGCTTTGTACAGAAAGGGAGGCAGCCAAAGGCCGGCTCTTCCGCTTCTGGCAAAAAAACTTGTACCCATAGGGCCCGCGCCGTGTCCTGCGCACAGTCTCCTATTGGTACAAGTTCAAAGGTCATTTTTCCGCCTGGGCCTCTGCCAGTTCCTTTTTATACAGGTACTTCTCCACTTCTTTTACCATGTTCTCCGGAATCTCCCGTTTTACCGGGAAAGCCACGGCGTTCACCATGTCCTGGCCAAAGGCCAGAACCGACCGGGCTGTTTTTTCCAGCGCCCCGGCGGAAAGAAAATCCAGGGTGTCAAACCGGTCGTGGATATAGGCGGCCCCCTTTGCGCCGCCCCGGCAGAAGTTCACCGCAGGCACGCCGCTGTCCGCAAAGGGAATGGAATCGCTGGAGTAGATTTGCTGCTTCACCAGGGCGGAAATGCCCCGCACCTGGGCGCTGTACTCCAGGTAGTTCACCAGCTCCTGGCAGGCCGTCACCCCAATGGTGTCCCTGCCCAGCACCGGCCCGCCCACGTCCACGTTAATCATCAGCAGGTGGTCCTTCAGCTCGTCCTTGTGGGCCTTTACATAGGCCCAGCTGCCCTCCAGGCCAATCTCCTCGCTGCCGTACCACATAAACTTTACCGTACGGCGGGGCGGGTGCTCCTTAAACCAGCGGAGTATCTCCATGTTGATCACAGACCCCGCGCCGTTGTCGTACACGCCCTTAGAAAAATCCACCGAGTCATAGTGGGCCCCAAAGGAGATGATCTCCTCTGGCCTGTCCGTGCCGGGAATGCTGGCCACCACATTGTGAGAAACCCGCTCTACCACGTCGTTTTTCAGCACAATACGGGCCTTTGCAGCCCCCCGCCGCACCATGTCAAAGGCATCCGCCACCCGGGTGTGCACCATGGGCACATTGCCAAAGGCCCGCAGGGTGCGGCGCAGCTTGCGGGTGGAAAGGTCTGTTTCCTCCCGCTTGTCCCGCAGGTCCCCCTCCAGGGTGACAATTCCAGCCACCCCGGCTTTCATCAGGTCCCGGAACAGGGGCACCCGCAAAAAATCCTGGACCAGCACAATCTTCCCCTCCGCCCCGGCCAGGTCTACCGGGGTCTCCACATTGAGAAAGTCCGCCGTCAGGCCCCCCTGGTAGGTGTTTTTGGCGCATTTATAGCCAGTCACCGGATAGGCCTGGTAGTAAGGCTCCAAAATTTCCAGGGTGGCGGTCTCTATCTCCGCGTCCTCTATCTCAAACTTTTCCAGCTGGGCGGGCACGCCAATGGCCTCGCACTCCGCCTTTAAAATCTCCGCCGCCCGCAGCTCTTCCGGAGAGCCCGCCACCCGGGTAAAGCCGATTTTTTGCAAAAGCTCCATGGCGCGGCTGCCTGAAATGTCCATGATCCTAAACTCCTTTGTTTTGATTTGCCTTTGGTTCAGAATAGGGCTCAACCCTTTGCTCAATTTTTCTATTGCCGCTCCTCCACCACCACATGAAGCGTGTCTCCCTCTTTTTTCCCCAGCTTTTCCCGAATGGCCTTTCGTACGCCAATGATATAGCAGACCTGGCCCTCCGGGGTCTTAAGCCCCATGTTTACCACGCTGCCGTTGTAGGGAATGCCGTCAAACTCCACGTGTACCTTTGCCCGTCCTTTTCCAAAAACCTCTGGGACGTTCCAAGGAAACACTACATAGGCCCCGCCCTTTTCCGGTATTTCGTGCAGGACCCCGTCAAACTCAAACCTTTTTTCCATGCGGTATGCTCTTTCTATTCACTCTTTGTGCCATTCCACCCCATTGGGGGTATCTTTCAGCACCACATGCCGGGCCGCCAGCTCATCCCGAATGGCGTCTGCGGCGGCCCAGTCCTTGGCTTTTCTGGCCTGGGCCCGGCGCTCAATCAAGTCCTCAATTTCCGCCGCCTCCTCTGGGGACACAGCCGGGGCCTGGGCCTTTTCCCCAGCGGCCAGCAGGTCCAAAGACAGCACCTGGTCAAAGTCCGCCGCCAAATACCGCTTGGTGGCGTCGCTCAAATCCGCCTTCAGCATGTCGTACAGGGCCGTAAGGGCCAAAGAGGTGTTCAGGTCGTTTTCCAGGGCCTCTTTAAATTTTTCCTGATAGGGCTTTGCCCCCTCCAGGTCCGGCTGGCCCTCTTTGGAAAGCCCAGCAATGCGGGCGGCCAGCTTTTCATAGGCCCGGGCCGCGTTGTCCAAACTCTCAAAAGAGAACACCAGGGGCTTTCGGTAATGAGACTGCAAGGTAAACAGCCGGTAGCACAGGGGGTTATAGCCCTTCTCCTCCAGCAAAGACACCGTCAGCTTTGCCCCCTTGGACTTGCTGATTTTCCCGCTGGCGTCGTTCAGGTGCAGCACATGGAACCAGTATTTGCACCAGGGGTGGCCCAGGTAGGCCTCGCTCTGGGCAATCTCGTTGGTGTGGTGGGGAAAGGCGTTGTCAATGCCCCCACAGTGGATGTCCAGGTACTCCCCCAGGTTTTTAATGCTGATGGACGAGCATTCAATGTGCCATCCCGGGTACCCCAGGCCCCAGGGGCTCTGCCATTTCAGCTCCTGGTCCTCAAACTTGGACTTGGTAAACCACAGCACAAAGTCTGTTTTGTTCCGCTTGTTCTCGTCCGCCTCCACGCTGTCCCGCACCGCTACCGCCAGGTCCTCACCGGTCTGGTTGCCGAACACATAGTAATTCTCCAGCTTAGAGGTGTCAAAATACACATTGCCCCCCGCCAAATAGGCGTAGTCCTTTTCCAGCAGCGCGGACACCATGTGGATAAAGTCGTCAATGCAGCCTGTGGCAGGCACCACGGTATCGGGTTTACGGATATTCAGCTTGTCGCAGTCTTTAAAAAAGGCCTGGGTGTAAAAGGCCGCAATCTCCATCACGGTCTTGTGCTCCCGCTTGGCGCCCTTCAGCATCTTGTCCTCCCCGGTGTCCGCGTCCGAGCTTAGGTGGCCCACATCGGTAATATTCATCACCCGGTCCACCTGAAAGCCCGCGTAGCCCAGGGCCTTTTCCAGGGTATCCTCCATAATATAGGTGCGCAGGTTGCCAATATGGGCAAACCCGTAGACCGTGGGGCCGCAGGTATACATTTTCACCTTTTTAGGGGTGTGGGGGATAAACTCCTCCTTTTTCATGGTCAGGGTATTTGTCAGCTGCATGGCAGCATTCCTCCTTGTGCTGTGGCTTTTTGCCGTCATGATAATTTATTTTATTTTACTAGAGTCTGTCTTAAAACTCCGAAAAACCGTCTTTTTGTCCAGTGGCAAACGGTTTCTGTGTTAAAAATC
>JAAWSH010000257.1 GCA_022801475.1 Acutalibacter sp.
ATATGGAAATCAGACTTAAGTAATGCAGATGCATAAATAAGCTGAATCGGCTTACTGCTAAAATTATAATAAAAATAAGGTATCACCCCGCAACCATAAATTTTTGCGGAGAATTTGGTACAGATCTTTCGTATGCTTTGGCTGCCTATTGTTACATCTCTAAACCCTGATACCCTTGGTGGTATCAGGGTGTTTTTTGCAGATTTGATCCTACACCATGGATACTTTTAATATTACTTGATATTCATTTCAGTTTATGCTATGATTTAAAATAAAAAGGAGAACTCTGTGGAAACATTAATTTCTCTGCAAATAACCATCTTCTTGCTTATTACCATAGGCTTTTTGCTTAAGAGAATTGGTCTGATTCAGGACCAAGGCCAGAGGAATCTGAACGACCTGGTTCTCAACGTAATCTTGCCCTGCAATATTTTCAAGGCTTTTCTAGATGGATCTGGTGCTGAGCTTTTTGGTACATATGGTAGTGTACTGTTGATTTCTATTGGTATACAAGCATTATGCGTGGTCTATGGTAAGCTGGCTTATCATAAAGAACCCGAGAGCCGGCGTAAGTGCTTACAATATGCCACAATCTGTTCTAATTCTGGTTTTTTGGGTAATCCGGTGGCCGAGGGGCTATATGGCTCCCAGGGGCTAGTATTGGCTAGTATTTATTTGATTCCTCTGAGGATTATGATGTGGAGCAATGGCCTGCCCATCTTCTCTGGCATAAAAGACCGCAAACAGCTGGTAAAGAAAGTGACTTTCCATCCCTGTATTGTGGCCTGTGCTTTAGGCATTATGTTTATGATAGCTGGCTGGCAGTTGCCGACAGGACTTAGCGGTGTGGTAAGCGCTTTAGGCAGCTGCAACACCGCACTTTCCATGTTGGTTATTGGGATGATTCTGGCGCAGATTGATCTGCGCCGCCTGTGGGACAAGACAGTGCTGAAGTATTCCATCCACCGGCTGGTTGTAATACCTGCCATTGTGTTCCTGATATGCCGGTGCCTTCCTATAGATAAGACCACTCTGGGGGTCTGTGTGATTCTGGCGGCTATGCCTGCTGGAGCCACTACCAGCATCTTAGCGGAAAAATATCAGATGGAACCAGAGTTTAGCACTAAGCTGGTGATCTTTTCCACGCTGCTTTCCCTTCCAAGCATTGCCCTATGGAGCATGGTGGTATTTCTGTAACCGCTTAAATTTTTGGCATAGTTTTTGTAAAGCATAGAAAGAGTTGTGATGGAATGAGAGAGAGTTCTATTAACAGAAAGAGCCCCCAGTGGGGGTTCTTTCTACAATAATTTTTCATAGGTAAAGCCGCGTATAGAGATTTTTAGCAGTATAGCCGCTAATACCGCACAAACTGCACCAATAGCCAAAAGGAGCCAGCCGCTGATAAGCAAAATACCGGTAAACTGCCCAATAATCATTAGTAGAAGGGGCATTAATAGAAATACTGCGCCTTGCTGGGCATCTTCTACGCTTTGGGCTTTAGCGGATACCCGCACGGTAAACGTAATGGCAATCAGAGAAATAGCGGGGGATACAAGTAGTAAGATTAATAACCACTTAGCGTCCGGTGGCACAAAACCGAGAGTGACACAAAAGGTCTCTATTTCAACCACTGTTAGCATGGCGACAAAAGAGGCGGCGGATACCACCATACTCAATAAAAAGGAAGCTAATATTTTTGCACGGAAGATTTGCCGGAGCGACAGGGGACAATACAAAAGAGTCTCTAAGGTGCGCCTTTCCTTTTCTCCTACAAAGGAACTGGCTGCCATGACAGAGGATGCCATAATGGGAATCATCAGAAAAAACACAGGCAGAATAAAATTTAGCATAAGGTGGATGAGTGTAGATAGGGAACCGCTTTCTTGCACGGTCAACGGCAACATTTTCATTAGCTTTAGCAAGTCGCTGCCTTTTTCCGGCATAAAGTGAAGCACCAGGATGAACACGCTGGGCAGAAAGACGGCGAGTACCAGAGGGACAATTAGAAGTGTGGAGAACATACGCTTGTTGGCGGTAATGCTCCGAATATCTTTTTGGATAATGGCAACCATGGGTCGGTTCATAGGTTCTCCTCCTTTTTACTGGTCAGCTGAAAATAGATTTCCTCCAGAGAGGGCAGATGAGCGGAGATATGATAGAGTCGCCCACCGTTTTCCACAATCTGCTGGGCGATCTGGGGGATTTCTTCTTGAGATTGAATAGGCATTTCCCAGCGGCCGTCTTCCTGCTGAAGTCTACGCCATCGCTCTGGCACGCCCTGTGCGTTAACCTTTACAGTTATTCTTCCGCCGGCCAGAGACCGCAGGGAATCCAAATTGCCCTGAGCCAACAGCCGGCCTTGGTCCATTAGGCCATAACACGTGCAAATCTCCTGAGCATAGCGCAGCTGATGGGTGCAGAGAAAAACCGTGATGCCCTGCTGGTTGGCCAACTGACGAATCATGGCGTGAACATTCTGGGCGCTCTCCGGGTCCAGACCAGAAGTAGGCTCGTCCAGAAAAAGAATTTTTGGCTGGTGAATCAAAGCCCGGGCCAAAGAGAGACGTTGGCGCATGCCGGTGGAATAGGCGGAAAGTTTTTGGTCCTTTGCATCAAAAAGTTCTAGCTGCTTTAAAAGCGCTTCACCCCTGTCTTTACACTGGGCTGTACTAAGCCCATACAGACTTCCGTAGAAAGTTAAATTTTCCATCCCACTGAGATTGTCGTACATTTGCGCGTGCTCAGTCACCACTCCACAAAGGGCATGAAGCCTTTCAGGTTCTTGAGCAGGGTCAATGCCAAATACGGTGCAGCGGCCATGGGTAGGGGAAAGGGTCCCGTTCAGCAACTTTACTGTGGTAGTTTTTCCCGCGCCGTTGGGACCCAGAAAGCCGAATACCACTCCAGCGGGTAAAACAATATCAATAGAATCCACAGCCTTTTTGCCGCCGGGATAGATTTTTGTCAAGGCGTTCAGTTCCACAGCGTTCATCGGTGATTTCTCCCTTCCATACTGAGTTTTGAGACGATCTTTTGAAACCTCGGATCTTCCGCCAAACTGGTAAAGGCTGGGTTGGCAGACAGTGCTTCATACATGCTTTTTCGCAGCACAGTTTCCTCTTTAGGGAGATTACTGCCTAGAGGCAAGGCCTCCTCCAACCAATCCTCTAGTAGATCGAAAAAGGCGTCGCCGTGAAGCTGAACAGGATAGATGTCGGACAGTGCCAACACCTGGTAGCGCTCTAAAAATTCCAGAGCCTGTTCCTGCTGGCCGCACTGGGCGTATTCCTGGGCAATGGACAGATATATAGTGATTGCCAGGGTTGGGTGCAGAGCGTCCAGCTGGAAGCTCTTTGTCAGTGAAAGAGTACGCAGGACGGTCTCTTCAAAGGCAAGGCTTTCTCCTTGACAGAGGGACATATAGGACAGAAGGAGGTTTACTAGTTCCAGCAGGGACTGGTATATCCCGGCCTGTAAGACTTGTTTCGCCTTTTCTGGTCTTTCGATTCGCCGATAGCCTTCGGCCAGCAGCGGCTCTGGGGTTAGACGTAGGGGCAGGTTGGCTTCTAACAGGTCGATGGCTTCTTGGGTCCGGCCTAGATTTAATAGGCAATACCCCTCCAACTTGGCGGCCTGGTCCACCAGTGAGACGTTGTTGCTTTCCTGCTTAACTCGGACAAACAACTTACGGGCTTCTTCCAGAATTTGCAAGGCCTTTTCGGTTGTGCCGGCTAAAAAACAGTGGTTTACCCAAAGACAAGCCAGCTGAAATAACAGGTCTGGGCAAGAAAAGTATTCCTGTACGATTTCCCGGCAGCGGTCCATAACCTGGTCAAAAGGTTCTTCCGAAAACTCCCGCGCCAATTTCTCGCAGAGTTTTCGAATCTCTTTTTGGCTCATTTGAGGTCTGTAGTCCATGAGTTCATCTAGAGTAATGTTAAAATAAGCGGCCAGCCGGGGCAAAAGGAGGATGTCCGGGTAGGTGGCGGAGGTCTCCCACTTAGATACCGCTGTTTTTGAAACGCCTATGTGTTCTGCCAGTTCTTCTTGGGTAATGCCACGCTTGCGGCGGTTTTCAATAATCACCTGGCCTATATTGATTTCTTGCACGAAGCTCTCACCTCAATATGATTATAAGCTCTTTCCAGTAGGAATACAAGGGAGCGCTAGGAAAGTTTAAGGGGAAAAGTTGCCTGATAGGAAACATGATGTACCAAGACCAATCAGATACAAGTACAAAGGAAGTAGAATATGCTGTTAGATGGTAGAACATTTGACGCGAATCCTCATTGCTTAATATATTACTTTCTTTAGTTTATGGGTGGAAAATCTATTAGAAATGTTGTGATTTTCATGTTTTCTCTTGCCATTTTTCGGGCGCTGTGCTATCCTTTTAGCAAGCTGGCTGTGCCAGAAGGTAGGAAAGTGTAACCCCTGGCGTTGCAGCAAAATTATTTTTGCGGGAAAGGACAAGGAACAATATGCTGAAAGTTACATTTATGGGGGCAGGTAGCACGGTATTTGCCCGGAATGTCATAGGCGACTGTATGTGCAGTCCGGTGTTGCGGGAAGCAGAGTTTGCCCTGTATGACATCGACGGCAAGCGTCTTTCAGAAAGCGCGGAAATTTTGGGCGCCATGAACAACACTTTGGGTGGCCACGGAAAGATTACCACCTATCTGGGCGTGGAAAACCGCAAGGAGGCCCTGCGGGGGGCAAGCTTTGTGGTAAACGCTATTCAGGTAGGTTTGTACGACCCCTGCACGATTATTGACTTTGAGGTGCCCAAAAAGTACGGTCTGCGCCAGACCATTGGCGATACCCTGGGTATTGGTGGTATTATGCGGGCGCTGCGCACGATTCCGGTAATGGACGATTTTGCCAGGGATATGCAGGCGGTCTGTCCAGACGCCTGGTTCCTGAACTATACCAACCCTATGGCCATGCTTTCTGGCTTTATGCAACGTTATACAGGGATTAAAACCGTGGGTTTGTGCCATAGCGTACAGGTATGCTCTCAGGAACTGCTAAAAGCTCTGGGCATGGAGGATAAGCTGGAGGGCCGTAAAGAGCTGATTGCGGGCATTAACCATATGGGCTGGCTGCTGAAGATTCAGGACAAAGATGGCAATGACCTGTACCCAGAGATCCGCCGCAGGGCGAAAGAAAAGAATGCCGCTGAAAAGCATAATGACATGGTGCGCTACGACTATATTGATAAATTGGGCTACTACTGTACCGAGTCCAGCGAACATAACTCAGAGTACAACATGTTCTACATTAAAGAAAAGTATCCCGAGCTCATTGAACGATTCAATATTCCTTTGGACGAGTATCCCCGCCGCTGTGTAAACCAGATCGCCGGCTGGGCCAAAGAGCGGGAGCAACTGCAAGAAAGCCACCAGCTGAACCATGAGCGCAGCCGGGAGTATGCATCTTATATTATGGAGTCCATTGTCACCGGAGATCCTTACAAAATCGGCGGCAACGTGCTGAATACCGGAGGGCTCATTGAAAATCTACCTCAGGATGCCTGCGTTGAAGTACCCTGCTTGGTAGATAACATGGGCGTGAATCCCTGCCGGGTAGGCAGGCTGCCGGTGCAGTGCGCGGCTATGAATATGACCAACATCAATGTACAGCTGTTGACCATTGAGGCCGCCGTTACCCGGAAGAAGGAGCACATTTACCAGGCAGCTATGCTGGACCCCCACACAGGCAGCGAACTGGATATTGATACCATTATTAAAATGGTGGATGACCTGATCGCCACGCATGGTGACTGGCTGCCCAAGTACCACTAAGAAAAAAGAGTCTGCGGCTTTTTGGCTGCGGACTCTTTTTCATTTCGTGGATAGGAATTTAGGATTTGCCGCCAGCCTGCTCCAAATAGTAGAAGCCGTAGGCCGGTATGGTTAGTTCTACTAGACTTTGTTTCTTGCCAGTAAGCATGTCGGTAAAGAGAACTGACTCGCTGGGGAAGGACACCGTTTTGTCCAACCCGGTAAAGTTAAACACGCCGATCACCTTCTGGCCCTTGTGTACACGCTGGATTGCCAGCAGGCCGTTGTCACCAGTATCCAGGGTGCATACTTCGGCGGCAGTGGCAAAGGCCGGATTATTTCGCCGCAGCTGGCCCAGCGTGTTCAAACCGTTAAAGATAATGCCTTCCGGAGAGGATTTGTCCTTCACATTAGCGGCCAGGTCCCAGTTTAGCTTGCCACGGTGCAGGTACCGGCTGTCTGCGGCCTTTTCCGGGTCATCTTTATAGGTATAGTCGTTTACCTGGGCCAGCTCGTCACCGCTGTAGAGCATGGGTATACCACTTTGTAAGTAGACCATGGCATGTAAGGTCAGGTCAAAGCGCAAGGCCTGCTCCATGGCATCCTTATCTTTTTCAAAGCCCGCCTTTTCCACTCCGCATAGGCTGGCCGTGGTGGCACAGAACCGGGCGTCACCGGTTACTGGGTCATCATTGTATAGTTCGCCCCGGCTGTTACTGCCCTCGATATAGCCCCGGAAAAAGTCGTTTAAGAACTTTTTGTGGGGGACCTCTTCCATGTCCCAGATTTTCAAAGTCTCGAAGTCCAATCCCCAGCCAATATCGTCGTGGCAGCGCAGGTAGTTGAGAAATACGTATTCTTTTGGCAGACTGTTCACGGCGTCCAGCTGCATTCTCAGCAGCCGTGTATCCCGGGTGGCCACAGTGTGCCAGGTGGTGCACATGGTTGTCACATTGTAAAGGAGATGGCATTCCGGTTTTTCCACTGTGCCAAAGTAGGGAACTACCTTTACAGGCTCCATAACCACCTCACCGAGAAGTATCACCGAGGGACAGACAATTTCGCCGATCATCCGCATCATGCGGACAATGGTGTGCACCTGGGGCAGGTTGCGGCAGCTGGTGCCTAGCTCCTTCCAAATATAGGGAACCGCGTCAATACGGATAATGTCCATACCTTTATTAGCCAAGTAGAGAAAATTGTACATCATCTCATTAAACACTCGGGGATTGCGATAGTTTAGGTCCCACTGATAGGGATAGAAAGTAGTCATTACATGATGGCCACACTCAGGCAGCCAAGTAAAGTTGCCCGGGGCTGTGGTGGGGAACACCTGGGGCACAGTCTTTTCGTATTCGGTAGGAATAGAGGAATCCGCGAAGAAGAAATAGCGGCTCATATACTCTCCGTCACC
>JAAWSH010000083.1 GCA_022801475.1 Acutalibacter sp.
GGAGGGGGCGAAGCCCCTCCCCGCCGGAGGCCATTATAGTAAACACACTTGAAAATCGGTATGTATCGATTTTCAAGCTGGGCGACAATGTCGCCTGGTTTAAAAGAGGTATTCTACCGCTTTTGAACTGTGTTCACTATACGTCGTAGACAAAGCGCGCTTTGCGCGCATGATGGGCATTTTCTTTGAAAATGCCCATCGGACCCAAAGGGCCCTAAGTGTTGGAAGGCCTCCGTTAGCACAGACCAGCTGACTCCGGCAAGACCTTGGCGCCGCCGCCCCCAATCCCCTGCGGCCTTGAAAGGCCGGCGAACTTTTTACTGTTACCCACACTGGCGCTACTCTCAAAACCCATAGAAAGGATTCTCTATGAGCAATACAGTAAACCGGGTGGAATTTACCCGGGAGATGAAAAAGGACTATACCATCTTAACGCCCAATATGGCTCCCATCCACTTTGAGCTTATCAAAAACGTGCTCAACAGCTTTGGCTACCACCTGGACCTGTTGCAAACCACTGGCCGGGAGATTGTGGACGAGGGGCTAAAATATGTGCACAACGACACCTGCTACCCGGCGCTGCTGTCCATTGGCCAACTGATGCACGCCCTGCACAGCGGCAAGTACGACCTGCACAAGGTGGCCCTGATTATGACCCAGACCGGCGGCGGCTGCCGGGCCAGCAACTACATACATCTGCTGCGCAAGGCCCTGAAAAAGGACGGGCTGGACTATATCCCGGTGATCTCTCTAAACCTCTCGGGCCTGGAGAGCAACAGCGGCTTTAAGCTGACCCTGCCCATGCTGCGCCGGGCCATTGCGGCCCTGACCTATGGCGACCTTTTGATGCTGCTGAAAAACCAGACCAAGCCCTACGAGGTTCGGCCCGGGGCCAGCGACCAGACCGTGGCGGACTGGACCCAAAAACTGACCGGCCTCTTTGAGCAGGGCAAGGCCTTTACCCAGCACGAGGTGCGGGCTTACTTTGACCAGATTGTCCAAAGCTTCGCCGCCATTCCGCTGAACAGGACGGAAAAGGCAAAAGTTGGCATTGTGGGGGAAATTTACGTAAAATACTCGGCTTTGGCCAATAATGGTCTCGAGGACTTTCTCTTCCGCCAGGGCTGCGAGGTAATGGTGCCGGGCATTATGGGCTTTATGATCTTTAAGGTGGACAACCGGCTGGAGGATATTGCCCTGTACGGTGGAAGCCAGGCAAAAAAGCAGCTGTGCACCCTGCTGAAATGGTACTTTACCAAGTTTGAGACAGACCTAATCGACTCGGTGAAAAAATATCCCCAGTTTACCCCGCCCGCGCCCTACAGCCACCTGAAGGAGCTGGCGGGCCAGGTCATCGGCTATGGCTGCAAGATGGGCGAGGGCTGGCTTTTGACCGCCGAGATGATGGAGCTGATTGAGAGCGGCTACGAGAATGTGGTATGCACCCAGCCCTTTGGCTGCCTGCCCAACCATATTGTGGGCAAGGGCATGATCCGCAAGGTGAAGAGCGTGTACCCCCAGGCCAATATTGTGCCCATTGACTACGACCCCAGCGCCACCCAGGTGAACCAGGAGAACCGGATCAAGCTGATGCTGGCGGTAAGCGCGGGGTGAGGAAAGAGCTGGCGGGTGTTTGTGGGGGCCAGGATGCGCAGACCGGGCGTGAGGGGGAGCGGGTCCCCCTTTCCGCAATGGGCTTTTAAGTTTAGAGATAAGACCTTGGGCTCCCTCGCCGGTGGGTTCCCACGGCGCCTGCTGCCGGTAGACGCTTCCCCCAAAATCCCTCGCGTATTTTCCGGCTTTATCACCTATGAGGTCATACGAAATGTAGCTTTCTCGGAAAGAAGGTGTTCCCATGCCAAAAAAACTGGTCCTTTTGTTGGCTCTGCTAATGCTGTTGACAGAGATCCCCAGCTGTTCCTTTACTGGGCTCTCCCCCCAAAATCTGATGTCCCCCCCCAAGGCCAACGCGGACCAGCAGAGCATTTACCGGCTTTTGCAGGGGGCCCAGGCGGATGTAACCTTTGTCTACCCGCGCAACGGCGAGTACCTTTCAGCAATTACCATGCACGACTTTACTGGGGACGGGGTGGAGGACGCCGTTGGTTTCCATTTGGTGGAAGACGGGGGCGTGGGGGGCATAGAAGTACAGTTTTTGACAAAAGAGAACGGCGTGTGGCGCACGCTTTCCTCTTTCCGCAATCCCTTTTCCCAGGTGGACCGGGTGTGCTTTGCCAATGCTCCTGGGGGAGGCCAAGTGGTGCTGGTGGGCTGGGGCAGCACCCGAGGCGACACAGGGCGCATAGCGGTGGTGAACGCCTATGTCTATGATGGCCGGGGGGCTCTGGAAGAGTACCAGCTGGGCAACTATGCCGAAATGCTGCTGACCGATTTTGACGGCAACGGGGTGGATGAATTGTTTACCATTGACAAATTCGTAGCCACCGAGGCCGAGGGGGAGGAATCCACGCCCGCCATGGCTCGGGTGTATGCCTTTGACCTGGAAAAGCCCTATGAGTTGGCCAGCACCCAGGCGGACAACAGCCTAACCGGCTACACGTTGGTTCAGTCTGGCCAGCTGAACGCCCGGACCAAGTGCGTGGTCGTGGACGGATCTGTAAACACAGTGACCACTTCCACCCAAATATTCACCTTGGATGGAGTGCGGCTGCGCAACTTCCCAGGGGGTGTGAATACCAGCGAGTATACCAACCCTTTTTCACGGCCCAGCCTTTCCACTTCGCCCATCAGCAGTCAGGATATTAACGGCGACGGCTATTTTGAGTTTCCAGCAGTGACCAAACTGCCTGGTATCCCTGAAAATGTAGACCTGGACTCTACCAGCTATTTGGTGGAGTGGCAGGGCCTTACCCCAGAGATGGAGAGCCGGGTTGTTTTGCGGGCTCTGATGAACACCCAGGAGAACTACTGGTTTCGGCTGCCGTACCTTTTGCAGGGAAAGGTGTGCGCGATCAATGATCCAAAGCTGCGTACAGTAACCTACACCGAAGTTATCGAGGACGAGGAGGGCAGCCAGCTTTTGGGTGGAACGCTGTTTTCGATTCGGGTATTTACCCGTTCCGCCTGGGAAAATCGGGGCGAAACCAGTGGATACAGTATGATTTTAGCCCAGAACGATCTGGTATATGGGATACAGGTTGTAACCAGGAACGAGAGCTACCGGCGGTGCATTGAGGAAATCACCCGTAATTTCCAGCTGCTGGCCGGATGACAGAAAAATTTTTGGGATGGCCGGTTACATTGACCCAGGCGGCAGTTTTGGAGCGGAGCGAATGGGCCGGCATTGGAAAAACGCCAGAAAGGGTTTTGCCTGCTTTTTTAAAGTGGCGGGCTGCGGGACAGCGCCTTGCGGTCCTAAAAAGGAGGTTCAGTATGAAACGAGTGCTGGTGGCAGAGGACGAGCAGAATATTCGGGAATTTGTGGTCATCAACTTGGCCAGGGCAGGGTATGAGATTGTGGAGGCGGAGACCGGGGACCAGGCCCTGGAGCTATACGAGGGCCACGAAGGCCGTTTTGATGTGGTGATTCTGGACATTATGATGCCAGGAGACCACGACGGCCTGGCGGTGTGCCGGGAGCTGCGGGGACGCAACCCCTCCATTGGCATTATCCTTCTCACTGCCAAAACCCAGGAAATGGACAAGGTCAGCGGCCTAATGATGGGTGCGGACGACTATGTGACAAAGCCCTTTTCTCCATCCGAGCTGGTGGCCAGGGTAGACGCTGTGTACCGCAGGGTGGCCCTGGCGGCGGAACAGGATCAAGTGGCCCGCCGAAACGAGGTGGTCTCTGGGGAATTTGCCCTGAACCTTCGTAATCGCTCTTTTAGTAAGGGTGGGGTACCGGTGGAGCTGACCCAGGTGGAGTTCCAGATTATGGAATACTTTTTCGAGAACCCGGGGCTGGCCCTGGCCCGGGGAGATATTTTGCGGCACGTGTGGGGCCCGGGGTATGTGGGCGAGGAAAAGATTGTGGATGTAAACATCCGCCGCCTGCGCATGAAAGTGGAGAACGAGCCAAGCAATCCCCAGCACATTATGACCGTGTGGGGCCTGGGCTACCGGTGGAAGGCGTAATGGGGAGGTGGGGCCGTGTTTGCCAGAAGCGTATCCAGGCGGTGGTTTTTAAACACCATTGGGGCCGTGTTTGTCATTTTGGTCGTCTTTGTGGCGTCCCTGTCCGTGGTGGTGCAGAGTTCCACCTATAGCAGCATAGAGCTGGCCCTTTCCAGCCGGATGGACGAGCTTTTAAACTGGTTTTCCGGTAATGGCGGGCGGGACAATGTACGCAGTTTTACGGCCATTACCCAGGACTATGTGGAGAATTCCTTTCAGGACCGGAACAAAATGGAGATTATGGCCCTAAGCCGGGAGGGGCAGGTGTTTATTACCTCCACAGGTTTTGAGCCGGACCGCCAGCAGCCTATGCCAGACTATGAGCTGGCCCTTTCCAGCCCGGATGGCTCTGGCAAATGGGTGGGCGAGCTGAACACTGGGGAAAAGGTGATGGCCATTACCCGGGCGGTACGGGACGAAAACGGCGTGCTGATGGGATCCATCCGCTACATGGTGTCCATGGAGCTGGCTGACCAGCAGACTGCCCTCGTCGTGGTATTTCTGGTGGTGGCAGGGCTGTTTATTATGCTGCTGCTCACCTTTTCCGGCATGTACTTTATCCGCTCTATTCTGGTGCCGGTACGCCAGGTAAGCCAAAATGCCCGGCAGATTGCCCAAGGAGATTTTGAGGTGCGTATTGAAAAGGCCCGGGACGACGAGATTGGCCAGCTGTGCGACGCTATTAATGATATGGCTGGGGAGCTGGGCGAGGCGGAACGCATGAAAAATGAATTTATCTCCTCGGTTTCTCATGAGCTGCGCACCCCGCTGACGGCCATTAAAGGCTGGGCGGAGACCCTGCGGGATGGGGCGGATCCGGCCACGGAGGAAAAGGGCATGAGCGTGATTATCCGGGAATCGGAGCGGCTTTCAGGGCTGGTGGAGGAACTGCTGGACTTTTCCCGGCTGCAAAACGGCCGGATGCAGCTGATCAGCGAGCGTATGGACCTTTTGGCCGAGCTGGACGAGGCGGTGTACCTGTTTACCGAACGTGCCCGTACCGAGGGCAAAGAGCTGGTCTATGAAGAGAACGCTGCCCTGGCCCCGGTTTATGGGGACAAAAACCGGTTGCGGCAGGTATTTGTGAATATTCTGGATAATGCCCTGAAGTATACGGAAACTCGGGGCACGGTGTCGGTATCTACCGTGCTGGACAGCACCCAGGTGCGGGTGATTGTACAGGACACCGGCTGCGGCATACCCCCCGAGCATTTGCCCAATGTGAAGAAAAAGTTCTATAAGGCGAACCAGCTGGTGCGGGGCTCTGGAATTGGGTTGGCGGTAGCGGACGAGATTATCGCCATGCATAACGGAACCCTGGAGCTGGAGAGCGCCCCGGGCGAGGGGACCACCGTGGTGATTGCCCTGCCGCTGTGTAAGGGCTAGATTCGCTTTGCTATCCTTTCTGTTTTTTGAACCACGTCCCATATTTTAATTTGACAGGAGAATCTCATGAAAATCACAACCATCGGCGGCCAGGCCCTTATGGAGGGTATTATGATGGTGGGCCCCAAGCGTACCACCGCTGCCTTCTGCGACCAACAAGGCAATATTACCACAGAGGATATTTCTGTTCCCCGCATCACGAAAAAATACCCCATCCTGGGCAAACCCTTTATTCGGGGGATTTTTTCCCTGGTGGATACTTTCCGCCTGGGCTATAAGGCCCTTTCCCTTTCCGCTGAGAAGCTGACGGACACTGGCGAGGAGGAGCTTACTGGCCTGGACAAGTGGCTGGACGAGCACCTGGGGGACAAGCTTACCAGTATAGTCATGACCATTGGTACCGTGCTGGGCTTGGGCCTGGCCATTGTGCTGTTTTTTATGCTGCCCACCTTCCTGTTTAATCTGCTGCAAGGAGCTGTGCAGGGAAATTTTGCGGCGGATATCTCCGGCTGGCGCTCTGCGTTCGAAGGAGTACTGCGCATTGGCATTTTTCTGGGCTATGTGCTGCTGGTTTCCCGCATGGAGGAGATCAAGCGGGTCCGCAACGTCATCGTCACCTCTTCGGATGGGGACGAGAGGGCTTACCCGGTTCCGTACGGCTACCGGATTAAGGTCGCGGAGGGCGACATGGTCGCCGCCGGCGAGGCGCTGACCGAAGGTGCCGTCAACCCGCACGATATTCTGGACGTCAAAGGCGAGAAGGCGGTGCAGAATTACCTGATCGCTGAGGTGCAGAAAACCTACCGGATGCAGGGTGTTGACATCAACGACAAGCACATTGAAGTAATCGTCCGCCAGATGATGCGGAAGGTGCGGGTCGACAACCCGGGTTCCACCGAGCTCCTTGCGGGTTCGTTGGTCGACCGCTCCGAAATTGCCAATGCGAACAAGGCGGTCGAATCCAGAATCGCGGCCGGCGAGGAGGGGCTTACAACTGCCACCTATATCCCGGTTCTGCTTGGAATTACCAAAGCGTCCCTGGCAACCGACAGCTTCCTGTCCGCTGCATCCTTCCAGGAGACCACCCGCGTCCTGACCGAAGCCGCCATCAAGGGCAAGGTCGACCCGCTGCTGGGGCTCAAGGAAAATGTCATCATCGGCAAGCTGGTTCCGGCTGGCACCGGCATGAAGTGTTATTCCGACGTCGGCGTTGTTCCGGCTGCTGCTGAGCCGTATGAGTCGGTTCTCTAAAAAATCTGATTTTGTGGTATGCCGATACCTGGGCGCTGAGAAAATCCGGCGCTCAGATATCGGATACCTATTGTTTCTCACGATGGAAACGGTTGGGCCTGTGACCAGTCTGTCTCCGCCCGCAGATGAAAAAGAGTTCTTGACAAGCATTGCAGAAATGTGATAATATAAATTGATGTGCTTGGCTGAGCTGTCAAAGGCGGGCCAAGTTTGTGAGCTTTTCATGCGATATATAACCATGGGAAATCCATGGGTTGTATATAAAAAATTTTTTCTAAGGAGGTGCCTCAATGCCAACCTTTAACCAGTTAGTCAGAAAGGG
>JAAWSH010000084.1 GCA_022801475.1 Acutalibacter sp.
GGAGACGGCCTGGAAAAATAGGTTTTCGCCAACACTGAAAACGGTTTCCTTAATTGGAGACCGTTTTTTAATTTTTAACAACAAGGAGTAGGGCTTATGCGGTTGTTTCATGTCAGCGAAGAATCGGACATTCAGGTGTTTCAGCCCCGACTGCCCTCCCGCAAGGATTTAGACCCAGCAGTGGGCCTGGTATGGGCTTTGGATGAGGCGCGGCTGCCTAACTTTTTGACGCCCAGGAACTGCCCCAGAGTGGCATACCATGTGGGGCCAGAGACCACCCAGGAGGATAGGAACCAATTCTTTACCAGCACAACAGCCTGCCACGTGGTGGTGATCGAGCATGGGTGGCTGGAGGCAATGAAGAACACCATATTATACTTGTATGAGTTTGATCCAGGAGATTTTTCTTTGCAGGACCAGGTGGCAGGGTATTATGTGGCAACCGCTCCGCAGCGGCCTGTGGCAAAACACAAAGTGGAGGACCTTCTGGGGGAGCTAACCGCCCGGAACGTGGAGGTTCGACTGACAGATCAACTGTGGGATATTGCTGACAGAGTGAAGAGTTCCACGCTAAATTGGTCGCTGTGCAGGATGGCCTTTGCCAGGAAAAAAGCGGGACAAGGAGCGAGGGTTTCGGAGATTTCTGGGTAAAGGGCTTTATTGGAACATCTATATATGTGATAATATAGTAGAAGAACATCATGATCTTGTGTATTGAAAAGAACTTGAAAAAAATTGAAAAAAAGACTTGCATTTTCCCAAAGGATGTGGTATTATATCTAAGCAGTCGGGCGGTAAGCCTGGCGAGAGAAGTTGGTGTTGATTACAACGAGGGTCCACCCGTTCCCATCCCGAACACGGAAGTTAAGCTCGTTTGTGCCGAAGATACTTGGCTGGAGACGGCCTGGAAAAATAGGTTTTCGCCAACACTGAAAAGCAGTTTCCAAATGGAAACTGCTTTTCTTATTTCAAAAAGCTCAAAGCATGGAGGACAGTTAGAGGAGAGGGCCAGGAGGACCGCGTGGTTTGCCTGGTTCGCTTTTATGGCGCAGAGATTTTGTGAGAGAGTGGGGTATCGGAAAGAAGGCTGAGAATCGGCATCCAGCAGTTTTCAGCCTAGCGGCAATACTGGCAGTTCATAAAGAGGATTTACTGCTTTCATGGACCGCGCTAACCGCAAATAGGAAATGAGAATAGAAGAGATAAACCAGTAAAAGCAGAAGAAATCAGGAGCTTTTATCTATACCGATGAAAAAAACGAGAAAACCCGTTGACACCCAGGAAAACTTGTGCTATGATTTCCTAGTGAAAATAACTGAACGGCATGAAAGTTTGGAGGTTTTAAGCTATGTCAACTACTATGCCAAAGGCCGGCGAAGTCCAGCGCAAATGGTATGTTATCGACGCTGCCGGCAAGCCCCTGGGCCGGGTGGCTGCGCAGGCTGCCGTATTGTTGCGGGGCAAGCATAAGGTCACCTTTGCACCCCATGTGGACTGCGGCGATCATGTGATTATTGTAAACTGCAAGGACGCTGTGCTCACTGGCGGCAAGGCGGAGAAGAAGTATTATTACCGGCACACCGGATACATTGGCCATCTGAAGGCCACCCGTTACGACGCGCTGATGCGTACTAAGCCAGAGCTGGCCATGCAGCTGGCTGTGAAGGGCATGATCCCCTCCAGCTCTTTGGGGCGCAGCGCTATGGCACGCCTGCGGCTGTACGCTGGCAGCGAACACAAGCACGCGGCCCAGAAGCCGGAAGCATGGAATATGTAAGAGGAGGATGTTAAGCTATGTATGAAACCGCACCCTATTTCTACGGCACCGGCAGAAGAAAGAGCTCTGTAGCCCGCGTGCGCCTGTATCAGGGCACTGGTAAGGTGACCATAAACGACAGGGACATTGACGATTACTTTGGCCTTGACACGCTGAAGTACATTGTGCGCCAGCCCCTAGCTTTGACAGGCACTAACGAGAAGTTTGACATTGTATGCCGGGTTTCCGGCGGCGGCGTTACCGGCCAGGCCGGCGCCATTCGTCATGGCGTGGCCCGCGCTTTGCTGCAATATGACAGTGAGAACCTGCGTTCTGCCTTGAAGAAGGCTGGGTTCTTGACCCGTGACCCCAGAATGAAGGAGCGCAAGAAGTACGGTCTGAAAGCCGCACGTCGCGCACCCCAGTTCTCCAAGCGCTAAATATCGCCAAAAAACCCCGGAACCCTGCGGTTTCTGGGGCTTTTTTTATGGGGAGAAGGATTTGACAAGAAAAAACTGCCACTGCCCGGAACTTGACGGCCAGGCAGATTTCCTTTATACTGAAAGCCGTGGCTGTAGACAAGCGGCAGGAAGCAGTGCGCTGTGAGATATGGAATGTTTAAAGCGCTAGTATCCTCATGTACATAATGTAAGCAAATATCGTTAATCAGCGCACTTGAATTTAAAGATACGTCCTGCCCAAGGCCATCCATGAAAGGAACGCGTTTATGAGAGAGATTACGCCCGGTCTTTACCGGCACTTTAAAGGGATCGCTATCCATACGGAGACCCGGGAACGGCTGGTCATCTACCAGGCGCTGTACGGGGATTATGGCATCTTTGCCCGGCCATATGGGATGTTCACGTCTCAGGTGGACAAGAAGAAGTATCCCCAGGCCAAACAGGAGTACCGGTTTGAGAAGATAGAGGAGTAGAAAGGAAGGTTTCTCTTATGCGAAAAAGTTATAAGAAACCCATGCAAAGAGCCCGCCGGGCGCGGCTGATGATCTTGGGCGCGGCGGGGGCCTTTATTGCAATAGTCTGTTTGGCTGTGGGAATCTGGTTTCATGTGGCCACAGCGCCTGTGGAGGTAGCAGACGGAAGCAGAACCTATTCTTTTCGTGCCGCTAGCCTAAAGCTGGAAGATGTGCTGCGGGGGGCTAGAGCCCGGGGCATGGCGCCATTGGGGGACATGGACCAGGCCCGTTCAGAAGGAGACGGTACCAAAGTGGTGGTGCGCCGGGGGGTGGAAATTCACGTGAACGACGGTGGGGACACTGTGCGGAT
The DNA here is from genome assembly GCA_022801475.1 of Acutalibacter sp. GTDB lineage: Bacteria > Bacillota > Clostridia > Oscillospirales > Acutalibacteraceae > Acutalibacter. Next base: position 3,043 of record JAAWSH010000084.1, read on the forward strand.
GACCGCCTACCTGGGCAGTACGGTGGAAGAGGCCTTGGCAGAGAACGGCATTGTCTTGGGGAAAGAGGACCAGGTGACCCCTAATCGAGAAATGACTGTGGCGGCCGCCTTGACTGTGAACATTAAGCGATGCTGCCAGGTGACCGTGACTGCGGACGGAAAAAGCGCTAGCCTAACGCTGACCGGTGCAACTGTGGCCCAGGCTTTGGAGGAAGCTGGAGTGAAGCTGGGAGAGCGGGACTCCTGCAACTATCCGCTTGACAGCCTCCTGACTGACGGAATGGAGATACAGGTAATGCGGGTGGTGAATATCCGGATTACCAGCGGCGGAGTGACAAAGGACTACCAGGTGTCTGCGGAAAACGTGGAGCAGGCGTTGGAAAAATGCGGCTTCCAGCTGGGAGAGGAGGACCGGCTGAACGTGAGCCGGAAAGCCAGGCTGGTGAATGGTATGAAGATTGTTTTGCAGCAGGTGCGGGTGAAAGAGGAGATAGAGACCCAGGACATTGACTTTGAAACAGAATATATGCAGACAAATACCCTAGTTATTGGAGAGAGCAAGACCCTGACCGCTGGGTTGAAGGGGAAAAAGGAGATCACCTACCGCTCGGTGTATGTGGGGGAGACCCTGGAAAGCCGGGAGATGATCTCGGAAGAGGTGGTACTGGAGCCTGTCAACGCGGTGATTATGAAGGGAACTAGTTTGGCTGTGGAAAAGTTGCCCCAGATGGAGTATATTGGCGATAAGCCGTCCAGCTCTGAGGAATACAGCGCTCCTAGCGGCGGAACGGTGCAGGTAAACGGAAACGGCACCCTCACCGGCCCCCGGGGAGAGGAGATCCGCTATACAAAGGCTATGCGTGGGACGTGTACCGCGTACTGCATTCCGGGAGGGACTACCTCGGTGGGGCTGGAGGCTGTGCGGGGAGTGATTGCGGTGGACCCGGAGATTATTCCCTATGGCACGAGGATGTATGTAGCTTCACCGGATGGAAGCATTGTGTATGGATATGGAGTAGCCGGGGATACGGGAGGCGCCTGCCTGGCGGGGGATATTATTGCGGACCTGTGCTATGATACCATAGAGGAGTGCAGCATCATTGGAAGAAGGGAAATGGTGCTGTACATTTTGGATTAGGAGAAAGGGGATATGTTGCCCTTGCTCTTGTAATTCCTGCTGGGAAAGGCTATAATATCCGTATCAGATAAAAATAACCAATAGAAAGCGCAGGACAAAAGATGCAGTATTTTTACGCCATTATATGGTTTGCCGTGGGGCTTATCCTCATCTTCTCTATGTCGAAAGAAAACAAGATCTTCCTGTTGGCCGGGGGTTTTTTCCTGGTGCTGGGCGGCTGGTGGCTGGGGGATGCCCTGACTCCGCCGGAACTGGACCTGTTTGCCGGTACCTGGGGTATTGTGCTGAAATGCATTACCGCTGTGGCGCTGGTCATACTGGCTGCTGCTTTTATCAAGGAGTATAGGAAAAAGGGCCAGGACGCTGACAGCTCGGGGGATGAATCGAAGAAATAGGGAGGAGTGGGCATGGACGCGATTCTAATGGTGGTGGCTAAAGTGGCGGTGATTCTGATTTTGATCATTGTCGGCTATTTGGCTACCAAAAAGGGAATGCTTACCGAGCGAGGTACAGGGGAGATCACTTCGCTGCTCTTGAAAATCGTGACACCCTGCGTGATTGTTAACTCATTTATTGGCTCTTCCAGCGGACTGGGGGCCTATGAGCTCTTAATGGCCCTAGCGCTGCCTGCTATCTGGATGGCCATTGCGGTGGGTATTAGCCTATCGACCTTTCGGAAAGAGTCGCCCGAGCGGCAAAAGGTGCTGCGATTTTCTGTAATTTTCAGCAATACGGGCTTTATGGGCATTCCCCTGGTACAGGGCATTGTAGGAGATACAGGGGTGATTTATGCCTCTTTCGGCGTGGTGATGTTTAACGTGCTGTGCTGGACCTATGGCTACAGCATGATGAGCGGTGGGGCAAAGCTGAACCTGAAAACCGTTTTGCTGAACCCGGGCATTATCGGTCTGGCCTTTGGCCTGCCCATCTATTTCTTAAAGCTACAGCTTCCGGAAATCATTACTGAACCCTTAGGGGCGCTGGCCGCGCTGAACACCCCGCTGGCGATGTTGGTGATTGGGAGCTATATCGCTAAGGTGGACGTCCATTCATTTGTCTCTGACGGAAGTGTATACAAGGCCTCCTTTTTGCGACTGATTTTGGCCCCTGCCTTGTATCTGTTGGTACTGGCGGTTATTCGCCCTGGGGAGGAGCTGTTTGTCAGCGGGATGATTCAGGCGGCCGCGCCGGTGGCGGCCAACGCCGTGCTGTTTGCTGTGCAGTATAAGCGGGACTCAGCCCTGGCTTCCAAGCTGGTGGCTGTGTCCACGGTGCTTTCGGTTATTACAATTCCTATTATGACGATTTTGGCCCAGGTGGTGTGCAGGGGATGGTAAGGCCATAGAGCTTGCCCACCTCTCGGAATGATAGAGAATCTGTATACTATATATAGTATAGAAAGAAGGAGGAGTTTTAGGCATCATGCTAACCATTGCGCCCTCGCTGCTGGCTGCGGATTTTGCGGACCTGGCCAGTGAGCTAAAACGGATTACCACAGCGGACATGCTACATATTGACGTAATGGACGGACACTTTGTGCCCAACATCAGCATTGGCCCCGCTGTAGTGGAGGCCCTGCGTCACAGGACCTCTCTGCCTTTTGACGTGCACCTGATGCTGGACAACCCCATGCCATATATTGAGACCTTCCGTAAGGCTGGGGCGGATATTATTACGATTCACGCTGAGTGCGGCTGCTCCCTGGAAGAGGCTGTAAAGGCTATTTTGGCCAGCGGGGCCCAAGCGGGCATTGCGCTGAAGCCCGCTACGCCGGTCTCAGCTGTGGGAAGTTGGGGCACGCTGCTGGCACAGGCCACGATTATGACGGTTGAGCCCGGCTTTGGCGGACAGAAAATGCACTTTGGGCCTTTGGAAAAGGTGAAAGAACTGAAGGCTCGTTTTCCTCAGATACTGGCAGAGGTGGACGGCGGCGTGAACCGGGAGACCGCCCTGCGCTGTAAAGCGGCGGGGATTGACATTCTGGTAGCAGGCACCTCGGTGTTTCAGGCCGAAAACCCGGAGGAGGAAATTGAAAAGCTGCGCAGGCTATAAACGGTTCACCAACCGGCCCGGTCCTTCATAGAATGGGGAAAAGGCTGTAAAGGGGGGAGGCCGGTGCGGCTGAAAGGGGCACCGCAGCCCATGGTGTTCCGGTTCGACGGACCCACTGCCCTGTGCGGGGCCGTGGAGGGCATCTATAGGCTAACGCCGAGGGCGGCCTCAGGGCTGTGCCGATGGCGGGGCCGGTATTTTTTGCGAGTAGAGGCCGGTTTGGCCCAGCGCCGGCAGCTGGCCCGGGCTGCGGAACCTTATGGCAAGTGCCTGGGGGCCAGCCCGGTGCTGTACGCCTATTGCCAGGAGCATGGGCAGGAGATCAGCCGCGACCCGGTGGCAAAGCTGGGCCAGGCACTGACAACACGGCGGCATGGTCCTGATTATACGGAAGAATAACGCCCGCGGCAATTGCGCCGGGGCGTTTTTTGTGATATAATAGTCAAGGCAAACGAGAAAACAGCTTATATCTACCTGACAGGACGAGGGTTTGGGAGAAGAAAGAAAAAAATTTTTGAGAAAAAAAGGGAAAATCTGAGGGTAAAAAGGATAGTGAAAACAAATATGATTGGATATATTTGCCAATTCAGAGCAGAGCATCCAAGGGATTGTCTGGAGAAAAGCCCAGGAACTGGGGCAAAATAGACAAGAGTAACCCGAGAAAACCCCGGAAATAAGCCAAATCTATTAGTTTGCCCGGTTTGGAAAAAAATTATGTAAAGACGCAAAAAAGTTAAAAAAAACACTTGCAATTTCCGCGCTCAAAGG
>JAAWSH010000085.1 GCA_022801475.1 Acutalibacter sp.
ATGCGGTTGTAGGCGGTCATCAAGCCCACGGCCCCGCCCTGACGGATGGCGGGCTCGAAAGCTTTTAGGTAATACTCCCTCTTCAGCCGGGGGGTAATGTTTGCATTAGTAGTCTTGCGCTCGTTCTCATAGTTATTGGCGTAGAAATGCTTGAGCAGGGGCGCGCATTTAAGGTAATAGGGATCGTCTCCGGCCAAGCCCTTGGTATAGGCAACGGTCAGCTTGCCGGTCAGGCAGGGGTCCTCGCCATAGGCCTCCTCATTACGTCCCCAGCGGGGGTCGCGCTCCATATCCACTGTGGGGCCAAACAGGGCCAAAGAGCTGGGCGGGTCCATCTGGCTGCTAACACGGACCTCATCGCCAGCCATATCTCCCAGCTGCTCCATCAGCGCTGGATCGAACATGGCGGCCATGCCCCAGGGCTGGGGCAAAATGGTGGACTCCCGGCAGTTATTGCGCTGCACCAGGCCCCGGGCAATCTCCACACCAAAGTGGGTGGCGCTAATGCCCAGCCGGGGCACCTCATCCAAGCTGTTGGTAAACATGCCTGTTTTTTCCTCCCGGGTCAGCAGGGCCACCAGCTCCTGCGCACGCTGGCGGGGGGACAGGGACGAATCTTGAAAACGATAAGTATGGCTCATGTCGCTTCTCCTTGTACCTTCAAATTTGTTGGAGTTGAATCCATATATTGGCAGAAAAAACCATCTGCCTGACGAAAGTCTACCATAAACCCATATCATTTGCAACTATTTTTTACGATTTTGCCGAAACTTTTTCTTGCGTCCCCATCAACTTCTCCGAACCAAAATACCCGCCGGCAAACACCGTAGCCGCAATGGCAGTTTGCAGGAACACCTCTCCAAAGGGCGGCAGGCCCCACCCCGCCGCCGGTGAGGCCGCCCAGGCCCCACATACCGCCCACAAGAGTGGAAGGATAACGTGCCTACTGATCGAGATATGCAGGTGACTGACTTTCATCAGCCGGTGCAGGCTAAGGGCCGCGTTAAAAATGGTGCTGAAAAACAGGATATACACATAGCTTTCCATGCCAAAAAAACGTAGCAGGCACAGTACCAGGACCACCCGGATGAGAGAATCCGCAAAATTATATTTCATGGAGTTAAATTGCTCATCCAGGCCCTTCAAAAGGCTGTCAACTACCACGTCCAGGTAGGTCAGGGGCACCAGCGGAGCCAGCACCCGCAGGTAGGCCCCGGCGCTTTCGCTGCGGTAAAAAGCCCGGCCCCAGCTGCCCCCAAAAGCCATAAACAACGCCGCGAAAAACATGCCAAAGGCCAGCGCCGCCTGTACCGCCCTTCCGGAGATATAGGCCACTGCTTTTGGGTGGCTTAGCTCCCGCTCCCGGGCGATTTTGGGGATGAGCAGCGAAGCAAAAGAGGTGAGGAACGATGAGGGAAAATACAGCATAGGCATGGCCATGCCCTGTAACAAACCGTACTGAGACAGAGCGCCGTTATAGTTCAGCCCATACCGCTGGAGCTCTCGGGGAATTAGCAGGTTCTCGCCAGTGTTCAGCATACTTTTGGCAGCGGAACTCAAGGTACAGGGCAGGGCGATATGAGCCAGCCCCCGCAGCACCCCGGGGCTCTTCTCCCGGCGGGCGGGGGTGTTCCGGCCCAGGCTCTTTCGGTAGGCGCACCAGCTGGTGAGAAACGACGCGGCCTCTCCCAGGGTGGAGGCCGCCATTGCCCCCAGGCAGGCCATTTCGATGCCCTGGGGGGCAAAGCGCCAGAAGATAAACACTGTGGCCGCTATGGTGAGAATCTGCTCCAGGGCGTCGGAAAAAGCGGTATTTACAGACTCATCTACTGCCAAAAAGTATCCCTTCATACAGGTGCACAGGGACATAAAAGGCAGACCCAGCCCCAAAATGCGCAGACAGGGGGCCGCGGCGGGATTACCCAGGAAAAAGGAGGCTGCAAAATCCGCCAAAAAGAAAAGACACAGGGCAATACACAGGCTGATAGTCAAGCAAAAGGCAAAGCACCTGGCCACCAGCGACCGCACTCTTTGGCGGCGCCGGCCGGCAATGGCCGCAGTAACCATACGGGTCACCGCCAGGCTGATGCCGGAGGTGGAGAGAGTAACCGTCAGCATAAAGATGGAGAAAATCAGCTGGTACAGTCCCATGCCCTGGGAGCCGATCTTTTGGGAGAGGTAGGAGCGGTAGCCCATATTGGTGACCCGAAGGAACAGTGAGACCGCTGTAAGCACAGCGCCCTGTAGGAAAAATTTTTTCTTTGTCATGGGACACCCCGTTTCCATTGATATTTGACAGAAGGGCGAAAGTATACTATACTGGATAAAACTTGCGTCGGGCGGCAAGGGCTTATTGGGGTGGAGCTTCGGCTGGGCTGGTTGGGACGGCTGCGCGGAGAGCTTTGGCTGCGGGGGTTGGGCGCTTTCTTAAAAGCTTTGGGGTGGCGGGCCGCTGTTTCGGCGGCTTTGCCGGCGAAAAGCGCTGCTTTTGGGGCGGCGCCATTCTTCTGCGCCCTCCTTTGCGGGCGGGCCGGGGCTGCCTTGGGGGACCCGCTTTTTCTGGTTCGCGCCGCCAGGGACAAGGTCGCGGGGCCCTGCCCCGCACCCCGCCAGGAGAGCAAGCTCCCCTGGACCCCTTTCTTACTGGCGGGCCGTGGACCGGCTTCTCATTCTTCCCGCTATATGCCCGGCCTTTTATCACTGTAATCTTTTATCTCTGTAATCTTAAAAAAGGAGCCTTCTCTATGAGCGAAAACTGGACTGAAATCAAAATCACTGTCCCCGCACCCCAAGTGGACGCCGCCGGGGATATTGCCAACATGACGGTCCCTCATGGTATCTATATTGAGGACTACTCCAATTTAGAAGAAGAGGCCATGGAAATTGCCCATATTGATCTCATTGATCAGGAACTGCTGAACAAGGACCGCACCCAGGCTATCATCCATATCTATATCAGTCCCGAGGACAACCCTGCCGAGGCCGTCTCTTTCCTGGAAGAACGTTACCGGGCCTGCGGCATTCCCTACCAAATCCACCAGGCCGGCTGCGCCATGGACGACTGGCTGAACAACTGGAAAAAATACTTTAAGCCCATCCCGGTAGGGGAAAAACTGCTCATCCGCCCTGTCTGGGAGGAGGATTTCGACCCCCGGGGCCGGGTGGTGCTGAACCTGGAGCCCGGCCTGGCCTTTGGCACCGGTACCCACGAGACCACCCGCCTGTGCCTGGAGCTGATCGAGAAATACCTCTCCCCAGGAGAGGATTTTTTGGACGTGGGCTGCGGCAGCGGTATTCTCTCTGTAGCAGCGCTGCTGCTGGGGGCTCAATCGGCCATGGGGGTAGACATTGATCCCCTAGCTGTAAAAACCGCAGCGGAAAACGCCCGGCTTAACGGCGTGGAAGAGAAGTTCACGGGCATTTGCGGCAATTTGGCAGAGCAAGTCAGCGGCCGGTACCAGGTGGTGGCAGCCAACATTGTAGCAGACGTTGTCATTGCGTTGAGCCGGTCTGTGGCGGAATTTATGGCCCCGGGTGGAGTATTCCTCATCAGCGGAATTATTGACACCCGAGAGGACGATGTTATGGCTGCGCTGGCGGGGCGTTTTACGGTCATAGACCGCCGGGAAGAGCGGGGCTGGGTGGCCATGGCCTTAAAGGCGCTGTGAGCGTCCTCAAGAAAGGGATGCTGTGGGGGCTGGCTCTTAGTCTGGCGGGCTGTCTCAGTCTAGGGGCGGTCTACGGCGCTGGGAGCTGGAGCTGGGCTCTCTCGTCGGCGGTGACCTGTGGGACCATTGCCTGCCACCTACTGCTGCGGTTCCTTGCGCCGGCGCTGCTGGCCTTTCTGGGGCAGAGCCGCCCGGACCCTGGCGGGTGGTGGTTCCGCCCCCGGCCCTGGGAGGCGGCGCTGTACCGGGCGCTGAAAGTCAAACGCTGGAACCGCAAAGGTCTTACCTACTCGTCCGAGACCTTTGACCTGCGCCGCCACCCGCTGGAAGATCTATTATCCTCCATGTGCCACGCAGAACTGGTCCACCAGCTGGGCGGAGGGCTGGGCTTTGCCACCCTGCTGCTGGCCATTCCCTTCGGCGATTTTCCGTTGTTCCTCTTTACCGCGCTGCTTGCGGCAGCCTTCGACGGCTATTTTGTCATCATTCAGCGGTACAACCGCCCCCGGATGGAGGCGGTTCTGCGGCGGAAAAGCCAGCGCAAATGAACCTGGCGGACGCACAGGGCGTCTGTACACTTTGGGAATATCCAAACGCGCTGTTGGACCCGCGAGCTTCCGGAAGAGGAACATAAAAAGTTATGCCGTCTCTGCCGCCGACTCGGTCGGGTCAGAACGAGAGTTGATACTTTGTATCAACTCTTTGCCACATGGCAATCCTCGCCTTTTTCAAAAGTGGTGAGGTTCTTAGGTGGTGACAATCACCCGTGGGGAAGCGCAAAGCCTTGCGCTTCCCGTCGGCGGTCGAGGCGGCAGACGAGATCAGGCCAGATTCTAGGATGCGGTCATGGAATACTCCTTTTGGACACGCCCGTACACTTTTCATGATATTGATCCGGGCGCTGGGTCTTGGCCGCTGCCTCGGCCGGTTTGCGGCCAGTGTAGATACTCTGTACGCAGGCAGGCGCTCCCCGCCCCTTGACCGCAATCTTTTTTGCACGACTCAATTTCTGGGTAATGGAAGGAGAATCTTCGTGGAATTTATTCATCAGGACAGCATTGTGACGCTCTCCAACCCCGGGGTGCGCTCCCGGCAGCTGCTGTGCCCGGACAATTCCCAGGGCCAGCGGGTCACCATCACCGAGGTCCATTTGGATCCGGAGGCCTGCCAGCCCCGGCACACTCACCCGGCCTCGGAGCAGATTTGGTACGCTATCCAAGGGACCGGCGTTCTGCTGCTGGCCGGGGACCAGGAGCGGCCCTTTCAGGCCGGAGATGTGGCCCGCTTTGCCGAGGGGGACGTTCACGGCCTGCGCAACGACGGTGCGGAGGAATTCGTATACCTCTCCGTCACCGCGCCGCCCATGGATTTTGGCTATGCCTATCATCAAACCAATAAGGAGTGAAGTTCATGAATCCCATTGAGACCCAGCGCCTTTGGCTGCGGCCCTGGCGCATGAAGGACTTAGAGGACTTTTACGGCTACTGCAAGGACCCTGCGGTGGGCCCCATGGCCGGCTGGAAGCCCCACCAGAGCATGGAAGAGTCTCGGGAAAGGCTGGCCCGCTGGGTGGAGCGGGCCGGGGAGATGTTCGCCATAGAGGAAAAGGCCAGCGGCCGGGTCATCGGCTCCTTGGGACTGGAAGAGGCCGGCCGCCGCCCAGGGGTGCCCAGCTGTAAAAGCTTAGGCTATGTGCTGGGCCAGGCCTGGTGGGGTCGGGGCTACATGACCGAGGCCGTGCGTGCCGCCATGGACTACGCCTTTCGGGTGATGAAGCCCCGGCTGCTCACCGTGAACCACTATACCGACAACCCCCGGTCCCGGCGGGTCATTGAGAAGAACGGCTTTGTGTACGAGGGCACCCTGCGCAGCGGTACGGTGCTGTTCAACGGGGAGGTCAAGGACCTGTGCTGCTACTCCCTGCGGGCCTGGGAGTACTGGGCTATGCGGGCCAAGGAGGCCGGGTTCTCCCTAGTGCTGCCCGAGGAGCTGGAGCGGGAGCCCCTGGAGGAGATGCAAAAAGAATTCGCGGTGGTGGACCAAGATGTGACCCCATTTGGCCTGGATCCCAAGGACCTAAGCTTTGAGCGCTGGCTGGAGCGTACCGTGGCTTGGCGGCTGGTGGTGCCAAAGCCCAGCTATGCCAAGAGCACCCTGTACATCCTTGAGAGCCCCCAGACTGGTCCCGCCGGAGCCCTGGACCTGCGGCACTACCTGACCCCACGGCTGCTAAACGGCGGCGGAAACATTGGCTACGGCATCCGCCCCAGCCTGCGGGGCAGCCACTACGCCCCCTATATGCTGGGCCTGGGCATGGAAAAAGCCCAAGAAAAGGGCCTGGAGCGGGCTCTGATCTGTTGCGATGAGGACAACCCGGCCTCGGCCCGAACCATTGAGGACTGCGGCGGCACACTGGAAAATGTAGTGGATGGGCTGCGCCGCTACTGGATCACTGTATGACCTGTGGCGGGCCCGTATCAGCAAAAAGAAAAAGCCGGACCCTATGGGGTCTGGCTTTTTTATTCCAAAAAATAAAGGAAAATGCAGTGTTAAGCCTACAGTGCAGCTTAACTTGTAGAAGGAAGTAACACCAGCCAGCACTTTCAGGTGTTTGGCAGTCCGCCCACATGGTGAACAGGCGGCTCATTCCTCCTCATTGGGTCCCGCACTGACAAGGACTGTCACAGTAGTACCATATTCCAGCGAGTCCCCGGGCTGGTAATCCTTATAACCGATTACATACCCCAGCTCTACCTCATCGCTAAACTGTTCCTCTTTTACGGGCGAAAAACCACTTTGTGTTAAAGTAGCCTGTAGTTCGGCAAAATTGGCCCCCTTAAAATCCGGAAGCTCCCGCATGGTCATACCTCTGCTGACAGTCACTGTCACTGTGCCACCCGGCTGCACCGTCTCACCAGCCAAGGGTTCCTGGCTAATAATGCTGCCTTCCGCTACATTGGGGTCAAAGTCCCGCTTGGCCTCTTTTAGTTTAAAGTTGAACTCGCCACTGTTCACCCGGTTCTGCCAGCGCTCAAAGTTCTGGTTTACCATATTCGGCACCTCAACAGGCTCTTCCACCTGGCTGTTATTAAACAGGTTTCCCAGATCATTAAAAGACATCCCCTGGTCGCCCAGCCAGCGGGAAGCCACTACAATGAGAATTCCCAGGGTGATCACTAAAGAGCCAATCAACCACACCACTGGCGGCAGTCCCCTGCGATGTCTGGGCAAGTCCATAGAGGCCGGAGGGAGACGCCGAATCGCGTCGGTCTCCTCCACCTCGTCCACCAGAGCCGG
>JAAWSH010000086.1 GCA_022801475.1 Acutalibacter sp.
TCCTCCCGGGGCGGCTTGGGGGGCAAAGGCTCGGGCAAAGGTTCTGGGTCTCTCGGGTGCTCCTGCCGGGGCGCGGGGGCTGGGGCCGCCGGCCGGGGAGGCTCCGGGTCGTCCAGCGCTGCCAAAGCGTCTGCCAAGGCTTTCTCCTCATCCAAAGGCTCCTTATGGGGCCGGGGCTGTTCTTTTTTGGGCAAATCCGCCTGCCGGTTCATTACCGGCGCGCCGCTTTCCAGGGCCTCCAGCCGGCGCAGCAGGGCCTCGGGGGTGCTGTCCAGCTGGGGCGCGCACAGCCTTACCAGGGCCATTTCCAAAATCGTGCGCTGGCTGCCATAGCGCATTTTATTCAGGGCCTCTTCCAGCACGTCCATACCGTGGAGGATGTCCGCCAGGCTCATAGTTTTGGCTTGGTCAAGAAGGGTCTCCCGCTCCTTGCCCACAGCGTGCAGCAGGTCCCCAGGGTCTTTCATGGTCTTGCACAGCATAAGGCTGCGGAAATGCTCCGCCAGCTCCTGGCACAGGCGGCTTAGGTCCTTGGACTCCTTGTAAAGCCGGTCAATAATTTCCAGCGCCCTGGCAGCATTTCGGTCCTTTACATAGCCCGCCAGATGTTCCAGGTAGTCCCGCGCAGCCACCCCTGCGGCGGCGTAGACCACCTCTAAAGTCACGTGGCGCCCCCGGCCTAGACACTGGTCCAGCAAAGACAGGGCGTCCCGCAGGGCCCCGTCCGCTATGCGCGCAATAAGGGCGGCGGCATCCTGGTCCAGCTGGGCCTCCTCCTTTTCGGCCACCTCCAGCAGGCGGCCCGCCATGGCCTGGGGATCAATGCGGTGGAAGTCGAAGCGCTGGCACCGAGAAAGAATGGTGGGCAGCAGCTTGTGCACCTCTGTAGTGGCCAAAATAAAGACCACATGGGGCGGGGGCTCCTCCAGGGTTTTTAGGAGGGCGTTAAAGGCCTGCACACTTAACATGTGCACCTCGTCAATAATATAAACACGGTACTTGGCCCCAGCGGGGGTAAAGGCCGCTTCCTCAATCAAGGAGCGGATATTTTCAATTCCATTGTTACTGGCCGCGTCAATCTCCACCACGTCCATCAGGGAGCCTTCCTCCAGCCCCCGGCAGATGTCGCACTGGCCGCAGGGGTCGCCATCCACAGGAGCAAGGCAATTCACCGCCCGGGCCAGTATTTTGGCACACGTAGTCTTACCTGTTCCCCGAGAGCCGGTGAACAGGTAAGCATGGGCAATTCTGCCCCGGGTCAGCTGGTTTTTCAGGGTCATGGTCACCTGGGGCTGGCCCACTACATCGGCAAAAAACCGGGGGCGGTATTTTCGGTAGAGCACCTTGTACATGGCTGCGTCCCTTTTCCTGGAAAAATAATGGGATATGTGAACGGACAGGCGACCTGCATCGCCCGGGAAAATCCGCTTAATGCTGCTCGGTTCCCCGCCTGACATGGTTCACGGCATCCCGCCGCGCAGACCTGTCCGTCCACATATCCCATCTCTTGCTTTTATTTACTTATAGTATACCACAGTCATAGCAGATTTGCAATACTTTTTATGGGAGACCTGTCATACTTCGTTACAATAAGAACCCAAGTTTTACAGAGCAAAGCTCTTGGCCGGCAACGGCTTAGCGGGCCTCCGCAGAACAAAATCTCCGGCACGGCAGTTCCATCATTTCATGCGACGCCCCCCTTCTCGCCAAAAAGCCGGCCCCCAAGGGAGCCGGCTTATCATCTATATTTACGCTGATCAGGGCCTTTGCCCCTCCTCAACCATTGGGCCATTATCTATATGTCAATACCCCATATCGACATTGCCCGCTTCTTCGGGCATCACTTCATGAATGAACTTAATCAATACCGTGCACGCGGTGGCCCGGTTGGCCGTACCCGTGGGCTCAAATTTATTGCCGCCCATGCCGTTAACAACCCCATAGGCCCGCAGCCTGTATACCGCGTCCCGGGCGTAACCGCTAATATCCTGGTGGTCGGCAAAAAGCTCGTGTTCTCCGGTGGGCTCGTCCATACCAAGAGAATCCATATAACGGGAGAGCATCACGCACATTTGCTCCCGGGTAATGGGATCATTGGGATTGAACTTGGCCCCGCTGCCCCCAGTGATAATTCCTTTGCTGGTTGCCCAAGCCACCGGGTGGTAATAGTATCCGCCGGTCACATCAGTAAAGCCACCGTCTGTAAATTCAAAACTGTTTACATCCTCGCCGGAAATATTGGACAAAGCTGTGATAAACTGCGCCCGGGTCATCACCATGTTGGGAGAGAACATGTTGTCCCCTGTTCCCTTGAAAATACCCCTGGCCACTGCCTCGTCTATTGTCTCGGCGTACCAGTTGGCATAAGTAAAGTCTGTGAAAAGAGCGCCGTTGCTCAGCACCGTTGCTACGCTTACCGGCCCGGGTACTGTACCCTTTACGGCCATGGCTTTATAGGTAACCCCCAGCTGGTAGATAGGCACTGCGTAAAGGTCGCTGTCTAAGGTGGGCTCGCTGCCGTCGGTGGTATAATAAATGTTGGCGTTGCCCGCCGACATGCTCACTGCCTCGCCACTACTGGTAATGGACACAGTGGGCAGCTGCACCTCTATCAAAAGGGAGGAAATATAGCCGCTAATCCCACTGGAGGTAGTCACTTTATACCAAGTGGTGGAAGTCTGCCCCCCTACCGAAGCCTGTCCGCCCTCCACGGTCTCCTCCAACTGAAGCTGGGCGCCCTTGTGGAGCACAGCTACCACCGAGGAAGCTGTAGTGGCCTCGGACCGCAGGTTTACCGAAGTAGCGCTTACCTGGGCGTCATAACTGAACAGATTGCCCGGATCGTCGGTTCCCGGGTCGCTGGGCCCCTCTGGGTAATAATTATCGGTACCGCTCCAGCCCATGGAGGAAAGCCAATCCCGTACCTCGCTGGCCGGGGCCCAGTCGTTAGACAGCAGCAAGGGCTCTACCGGGGCGTACTGGCCGTTCATCTGGGCAAAGCCGTCCTCGCCAATGTCGTAGCCCTCTACATTGGTATTTACGTCATACTCGTAGTTAGTATAGTGCACCATTTTGCCGTCAAACTCAAACCAGCCGTTCCGGGGATACATCACACCATTGTCGAAAAGATGCCAGGAACCCCAGTCACGGGTATAAACAGAGCCGCGCACCATGTTGGTGCCATAGTCGGAGTTGTCCACTGCCTCATTATTGCCTATGTAGATACCAATGTGGCCATAAATGCCGCTTTCCGGGTCATAGCGGTCGAACACCGTGACCGCCAGGCCGTGGATGCGGGGCACTCCTTCGTCAATGCTGCCAGAGAAGATGCAGTTCTGGTTTACCTGGGAGGTAGCTCCCCCGGCACAGCCCCCTACGCCCAGGTCAGAAAAATAGGCGTAGAGCAGGCCGGCACAGTCGGAATAGCGTACCCCATTTATAGTCTCTCCTTTGGAGCCAAAGGAGTATTGCCAGCCGTCGTTATAGGCGTCCAGCCCATGCTGGGCCAGTCCCAGCGAGGTAGGCGTGCCCGCCGCCCGGGCCGAGAGCCCCAGGACAGGCAAAACGCCGACGAGCATAAGGACCGCCAAAAACAGGCAGAGCCGCTTTTTCATAGGGTTGCGTTTGGTCATATAGAGTACCTCTCAATCTCAGTAATCGCCGCTGAAAAAGCCCGAAAACACAGGACTTTTTAAGTGGCCAGAAACAGCAAGTGTTACAAATTGGTTACATTTTACCACAGTTTTTCGGATTTTGCAACCCCCCTTTTGGCTTTTCTCCGCCTGGTTACAGGTTTTTGGCACTATAAACTGTGGTAGAGGCGTTCCCGCCCCCCTAGAGAGAGAGGTTTTCCGAAAAAGTCGGAGGCATCAGAAATTTGTAAGAAACCCTCTGTCCATACGGAACGATTCCCATAGAAAAAAGCCTCCAAAAGGAGGCTTTTCATCATTTTACAAGCTTATGGTACATCCTTTCGGCTATATCCTTTATAGATATTTTCCAGCCGCTGCTCTTTGTCTGTGGAGAGGATTTGGCTCTCTCCTGTCACCGCCAGAGCCTCACAGCCTGAAAGGGCCGCCAGGTCCAGGTCTTGGGCAATAAACACCGGCTCCGCGGCCAGCATCAGCTGCGCACAGGAGCCTTTCGGGGCATACACTGCCAACGAACGGGCTGCGGCGCGGCACCTGCCATCCGCAATGTCCACGTAGGGGTGGCGGAACACGCCCTTTTCCACTGGTTGATACCATCCCTGGTCCCTTTCCCCCACCGGGAAACTGCGCATATACACCAAGGCCACCGACTGGTCAAAGGGAACCTGTGCTGCTGCCACGGCCTGGTCCTGACGCCAGTCCAGCAGGTTGAAAACCGTACCGGCACTGGTCCCCGGCAGGCAGCGAACACATCCGTCGGCACTGGAAAGCACCCCCTCCTGGAACCCTGCCTTTGCCAGCTCTTCCACAAAATAATCCAGGATGAAGGCGTTTTTCTGCCGGTAAAAATCCACATATTTTGTGGCGCCGTTCTCTTCTACAAAACGCCTGTACTCTTCTGAAACACGCAAACATAGGCGGTTTTCCCCTAAAAGCTCCACGTTCACCTGGTTTGGGCTTTGGGCATAGTCAGCCGCCTCCTGGCAAAAGCGGCCCATATCTGGGTCCTGCCAGGGGTCTAGCAGAGCAGCCTCGTGGGCGTCCTGGGCAAAAAACAGGTCGGTATACAGCTCATACACAGGACCCAGGTATACCCCACGATTTCCCGCCTCTTCCAACATGGAAAAAGCTTGGTAAAGAAGAGGGTCTACCTCTATCTCCTCATTGGGGTGGCTGTTAATATACCACATATTGTGTATGTCTGGCTCTTTTGGCTGGACGTCCGCGCTAAACAGCATATGCGCGTTGGCTAAAAGCTGGGTGTACAGCCCGCGCACCTGCCGCAGCTCATCGCTGCCGGAAAGTCCCCCCTGGGACACCAGATATTCAAAAGTAAAGTCCTCTTCCGTGCTGAATCCACTGCCCCCGCTCTCAATCCGGGTCCAGCCAGGTTCCGCACTAAGCAGCATATAGACCCCATATCCCAGGCTGGTTAGGGCCACTGCCAGGCACACAAAAAACAGCACGGTCCTTCGGCCAATATGCCGCTCGTTTACCTCCACCTTTTCCACTGGCCGGGGGGCCGGGCTTCGCCGTTCCTTTGCGTTTCGGCCCATGCTACAGCACAACAGCCAAGAGCAGCAGAATGAGGAACAGCGCTATAATGGCACCAATAATAATGAACCCTGCCTTTGCGCCTTTCATGCAGGCCCGGTAGTTTTTGATATAATTCTTCTTCCGGAACAGTACTGCCGCGATGATACCGATAATGGGCAGCAGCAGGGAAAAGAACGTGTACCAAATATTGCCCGTATCATGGATGGGCGCACTAAGGATGGCGCTGGTATCCACCGGCTCCTCAACCGGTTCTTCTTCCGGAGCATCCGTATCGCGGATGGTAATGGACTTAATGGGCACGCCCTTTTCACGAATGGCCTGATACTCCTCTATCTCTTTGGCGCTGCCATAAACAAAGTGGTTGTGGCCAATATCCGTCATCACTGGCTTGTCCACCGAATAGTCGTGTACGCTGGGGTCATAGGTAAACAGCACCTTGTTCTTTTCCAGTTGGGGGTCCGGGATGGGAATGGCGGAAATCAGCGAGCGGGTGTAGGGATGCAGCGGGTAATTGAACAGCTCCTCCGCCTCGGCCACCTCTACGATATTGCCCTTATAGATAACGCCAATGCGGTCTGAGATAAACCGCACAATGGAAAGGTCGTGGGCAATAAACAGGTAGGTGACTTCCCTCTCCTGCTGGAACTTCTTTAGCAGGTTCAGCACCTGGGCCCGAATGGACACGTCCAAAGCGGAGATGGGCTCGTCGGCCACCACCAGCTCGGGCTCCATGACCATGGCCCGGGCCAGGCCGATGCGCTGGCGCTGCCCGCCGGAGAACTCGTGGGGGTAGCGGGTCAGGTGTTCCGGCAGCAGACCCACCTCTGTGATCATATTGCGTACCTTTTCCACCCGGTCGGCTTCGTTTTTAAACAGGTGGAAGTTATACAGCCCTTCGCTGACAATATAGTCCACGGTGGCGCGCTCGTTGAGAGAGGCCGCCGGGTCCTGGAACACCATCTGAATGTTGCGGATGACCTCCCGGTCCAGGGAGTGGGGAATCTTGCCGGTAATGGGCACGCCCTTATAGAGGATCTCACCAGCGGCGCAGGGATTAACCCGAATCACCGCCCGGCCAATGGTGGTTTTGCCCGAGCCGGACTCCCCCACCAGAGAGAAGGTCTCTCCCTTATAAATGTCGAAGGACGCGTCCTTCACCGCCCGTACGGCGCTGTCTCCTTTGCCAAAAGTGATGTCCACATTGCGGATGGACAAAAGCACCTCCCGGCCGTTTTCGTCAATAGGGCCGTGCTGGGGAAGATGGCGCACTTTCGCGCCTGTTTCTGTTTTTGTCTTTGTGTTATTCACGCCAGGCCCTCCTCTATATATTGAAAGCTTTCATCAGCTTTTCGTGAATATCCTGTATTGCCTCGGGCTTTTCAATCTTGGGCGCCCGGGGGTCCAGCAGCCAGGTTTTGGCAGAGTGGGTCTCCGTTACCGGGAACATGGGGGGCTCCATCAGGGTGTCCAGCTTGAGACAATAGGGATTCCGCGGGGCGAAGGGGTCGCCCACAATCTGGTTATACAGCGAGGGGGGCGTGCCGGTAATCGAATACAGCTTGGTGTTCCGCTGGGCCAGCTGGGGCAGGCTGGAAAGCAGCGCCCAGGTATAGGGGTGGCGGGGGTCGTAGAATACCTCCTCCACCTGGCCCAGCTCCACCACCTGGCCAGCGTACAGCACGGCCACCCGGTCGGCCACGTTGGCCACCACGCCCAGGTCGTGGGTGATGAA
>JAAWSH010000087.1 GCA_022801475.1 Acutalibacter sp.
GTAGTTCTGGATGTGCTTGCGCTTCTTTTTGTGAATGCTCTCCCGGCGGTCCCGCACGTTCTGGCCCGCGTTAGCCCCCGGGGCGCCCCCCAGCATCATGTCTGTGGGCAAGGTGGCCGCCCCACCCAGAGAAAAGCCTTCCTCTTCGTCCTCGTCGTCGTCCTCCCCGCTTTCCTGGGCGTCCAGGCGCATCATCTGGGTCATCTGCTCTGTGGCCTCCTGAAACTCCTCCTCGGTCATGCCGGTCTGCTGCTTCAGGGTGTTCATCATGTTGTCCATAATGTCGTTTACGGGCTTAATGCCCAGCTCTTTGGCACAGACAAAACAGTATCCCTTAATATCCTTGCCTGTGGCAGACTGGGACACAAACACCGTGGCCGGCCTTTTATGGCATCTTGTACACAGCATCATCATGTATATCCTCCTCTTGGGGCCCTTTATCCTGAGAACCTGTACCAGCCTTTCCGGGCGCAAAACCCATGGGTACAAATTCTTAGAAGGGGAACACGAGCCATAGCGTGTTCCCCTGTAAGCTTTTCTTTCTCCGGCGGGCCTTTGGCGGCCTGCCGGCCTTTTTGTATTATACCACAGACCCCCGGCGATTTCATTAACAACCTTTTAATTTTTGCCGGCGGACGGTGGAGTTATGCGGGCAAAAGCCAGCTTTTCCGGCGAAAACTCCCTGCATACGCCCTGATAAACCCAGTGGACCTGTCCCACCCAAGAGACCGCGTCCCCCTGGACAAAAATGGCGCTGTTGTCCTCCATAGCGCAGATGGGCAGCTCCATAGAGATTTTCAGCAGCAGGGACAGCACCCCCTGGTGCCCAGGATCAAAATGAGGCTTAACCGTGATATCCGCCAGGCCCAGCCCGGCATAAGGGACTGGCGACTCTTTGGTGTCCAGCGACCGCGCCGCCATATTGATGGCCCCGGCGCTAACGCCCAGCACCGCCGAGTCTGACTTCTGGATGGCCCCGTCCAGGCCCAGGTCCTGGATCAGCTTCCATTGCAGCCCCGGGTGCCCGCCCATGAGAAATACGCACGAGGCCCCCCGCACCGCCGCCTGGGCCTCGGGAGCTTTTGCTCGGCTGTCTATCACCCGGCGCTCCTGAAAGTTCATGCCCCATTCCAAAAACATTTGATACATGCCGTTCAGGTCGCTGTCATTCCTTTGGTGATCCTCTGGCCATGCACTGATAAAAACTAGGCTTTCCCGCGGGGACAGGGCCTCCCGAAGCCTTCTGGCTACTTCCTGCGGAAACCGCTGGCTGGGAAAGCCGCTAAAAAACCCAAAAAACCGCTGCTCCATGCTATTTTTTCCTCTCCTCTGGCTCCCTTAGTATGGCCAGGAATATTTGAAAATACCTCACCGCCGCGTAGGCCATCATCACGCCGGTCAGGCCCAGCATTACATAGGCCGAGATGTTAAAGGTATTGGGCTTTGCCAGCCCAATGCCGTCCATCAGCACAATAACGGAAACCGACACATAAAACATCACGGTGGCCACCTTGCCGTACCATTTGGCGGCGCAGGGCCGCTTGTGCTTTTTCAGCAGCACCACCGCGCAGCCCAGCATCAGCAGCTCTTTAAAAATAAACAGCAGCAAAAGCGGACGAATAGCCGGAAACCGCAGGGCAATGCACAGGGCCACCACCCCCTGGGTCAGCTTGTCGGCAAAGGGGTCCAGCATTTTGCCCAGCTCTGTAATCTGGTTGAATTTTCTGGCAATCAGCCCATCCAGCATATCTGTCAGCCCCGAAAGAAGCAAAAGCGCCACTGCCGCAGCCACGTGCCCCTTTAGGTAGAGCACCGCGAAAAAGGGCACGATCAATATTCTTAGCCCGGACATGGCGTTGGGCACAGTAAGTACACGGTTTGAAAGTTTTGTTTCTTGGGGCATAAGGGCTTCCCTTTCTTTATCTTAAAAATGCGTTTTTTATGGCCTATGGTCCCAACCCGGCGCGCGGCGTTCCGTTTTAAAACAGACCTTACCCCGCCTGGAACATGCCTCCCAGCGGATTCATATTTACCAGGGTTCCGGCAATCACCGAGTGGTTTAGGGCGTCCTCAATCTTCCACTGCGCGCTGGGCTCCAGCATGGGGGTAAACACAAAGAGGCCCGCAACAATGATCCAAACAACCACCAGCGCCGCCAAAAAGCCGCACACCCCGCCTAAAAGGCCGTCCACCTGGCTAAGAACAGGCAGCTTCAGCATCCGGCTAACGGTCACGGCCAGCACCCGCACCAATGTCATAAACAGGAAAAACAGCACAATCACAGCCAGCACCTTTAGAAAATTCACAAACACCGGCGCCAAATAGTCCACTACCATAACCGCCGCCCGGCCTGTTTGAGAAGCCAGCCCCCCGCTGATGGATGCCGCGGTCACCCCGGCCTCTTCCAAAGCGCGGACAATAAAGTCCGGCAGGTTGGCCAGCAGCTGCTCCGCGGTGATGGCCGCGTTTTCCACCCCCATGGTGCGCAGCGAAGCGTCAATCTTATCCACCATGGCGTCCCGAAACAGGGTGTTAAAAAGCCAGTGCGCCAGGTATCCGCCAAAAATGGAGGCCAGCCCAGCCGCCACAATCGCGCCCAAAAAGTGGACCAAAGAGCGGATAAAGCCCCTGCGTACCCCGGCAATTACACAGATCAGGCAAATGCCCAAAATACAGATGTCCAGTAAATAGCCCATTCGGCATTCCTCCTTTTCCAAGAAAGGCGCCAAGCCGCGCCAAGCAAATCCTATTGTAGCACACTTTTTCAACTTAAACAAGAGAAAACCCCTTACAGTTCTCTTTCAATCCTGGCGGCGGAACGCCCAAGCCGTCCGCTTGCGGCCCCTTTGAAAAAGCGCTTTCGCTAGCCCTCCGCCTCTACGGTTCGAATCTCGCTGACGCCCAATATGTAGGCCTTGCTTTCGCTGGCCAGGGCCAGGCTCTTGGCGTCTGTGCCCGCCTCCGCCCGGGCCAGCACCATGCCGGTATCATAATCGCAGAACACCACCTCGCCCCCCACCAGCGCGCCTACCGTTCCCCCAGCGGCCGAAATAGCCTCTATGCGCTGGTCAAACTCCACCCGCACCGGGTTGTTTGGGCCAATCTCCTGGGTGGCGTCATAGGCCATCAGGGTGCTGGCCCCCGCGTGGTCATAGGCGGAAATGGACAAAAACGCCCGGTTTTTATCCAGGCAGAAGGCCGTTAACTGCCGGCCCTGGTAGCCCTGCTCCACAAAACTGTAGTCCGAGGACCGGCACATTACCAGCGCCTCGTCCCCCACCCCGTAAATAGCCCCGTTTTCCCCCCAGTAGGCGGCCAAAAGCAGGTTGCCTCTGGTCTCGAACTGGGCCACGGGCTCGGTTTTGGTAAAGTCGAATATGGTCAACAAAGACACCATCTCGCCCTTTTCGCTGCGCACTGTGCAGACCCCGCCAAAGGAGCCGTCGTAGTTCAGGCAGACCGCTGTAATATAGTCTTGGGCAAAGGGATATTCATATTGCAGCCTGCCGTCCTTTAAAAAGACTTGCAGCTTTGAAGCGCCAAAACTGCCCTCCAGGCCCAGGGCATACTTGCCGTTGGGGGCCACGCCGCCGGTGATGATGTCCTGCTCCGCCACGGCCTCCACGGCTTTTTCCGAGCCGGACAGCACGGTATAGCCCGTACTGCCGCTGTTAAACATCAGGTAGCGGCCCCCGGCGGTTTTCAGCACCGGCTGGTTCAACTTGTGGCGAGCCGACATCTCCTCCTTTCCCCCCGCGTTCACCACAGTAAGCGCCGTGTTGCTTAGCACCACCGCCGAGCCCCCGCTGGCGGTGAAGTTAGAGGCAAACACATTGGAACCCGTGATCTGCACCGGAAAGCCGTCGCCGCCCTCTTCCCCCAGCACTTGCAGCTTGGCCCATTCCTTTATATAGTCCCAGTCCAAGTACTGCCGGTTAACCCACAGGGCCAGGCCGATAATCACTGCCAAAAGCACCAGGCTGCTGGCATACACAGCCTTTGGCAGCTGGCGCAGCCTTCTTCTCTGTTCATAGACCTGGCCGCTCTCCTCTTCCTGGTCCTCCCCCTCATATTCATATGCCGCCCGGGGCTCTGGCTGTTCCTGTTTTTCCTGGTAGTCCTTTAGGCGGATGACCTTTGTGTTCTGTTCCTTGCTGTGTTTTGCCATATGCTTTCCCTTTCAATAAAACACCCGATTTAAGTACAGCCCGCAGGCCGGGGCTGTGGGCCCCGCCGCTTTCCGCTCCCGGGCGGCAATAACGCCGGGGATGTCCTCTGGGGCCAGCTTGCCCTGCTGAACCCGCAGCAGGGTGCCTGCCATAATGCGCACCATGTTGTACAAAAAACCGTCCGCCGCCACAGTGAACACCACCAGGTCCCCCCGGCGCTCCACCTTTGACTTCCACACCCTCCGGGTCAGGTCCCCCCGGTCCCGGCTGTCCAGGGTGCAGAAGGAGGTAAAGTCGTGGGCCCCCACATAGTGCCGGGCGGCCTGGTCCAGCAGGGCCTCGTCCATGGGATACCAGTAGTGCAGAGCCCGCCCCCGCAAAAAGGGCTCCCGCACCGGGTGGTTCCATATTTCATAGCAGTACTCTTTGCCCTTGCAGCTGTAGCGGGCGTGAAAGTCTGGGGGCACCTCCCGGCAGTCCTTCACAGCCACGTCTGGGGGCAGATAGTGGTTCAGGGCGGCCAGCAGCCGTTGGGGCGGCATGGGCGCCGCTGTTTTCAGGCTAAGACAGAACTGCCGGGCGTGCACGCCGGTATCGGTGCGGGAGCAGCCCTTCAGGTCCTCCCGCAGCCCCGTGACCCGAAACAGCGCCTCTTGAAAGACCTGCTGCACGGTCAGGGCGTTCTCCTGTATCTGCCAGCCGTGGTAGTTTGTGCCGTCGTAGGTAATGGTTAGCAGTAGGTTGCGCATGGGCGGACCCCTTTCTCAAAAAATATTGGGTGGAATCAGGAAACGCCCCGCGTCTCCCGGCAAGGCCCTCTCACTGTGCGCACTGTATAGTGGGGTCGTCCACTAGCTCCAGCTCTACCTCCATAGGGGGCAGGCCCAGGCCTTGCAGGTCCTTTAGGGCCTGGCTTAGTACCTTATGGGCGTTTTGGGCGCAAATCTCCCCCCGGCAGCCCTTGACGGCATTCTCTCCGCCAATGGACAGCCCCATAGCGGCCAGCACGCTCTTCAGGTCCCGGCCCTCCCGTATGGCCTCCCGCACGCTGCTGAACTGAAAGTGCCCGTACCTGGCCACATCCCCCAGCAGTTCCTGTCCCCACACGCTCTCGTAGTACTCCACAAGGCCCAGGCCCCCCGGCACAAAGACCGGCATCAGGGCCAGCCGTTCCTCCAGCAGGCGGCTTAGCTCTTCTACCCTGTCCCCCTGGCCCGCCTGGTTCCAGTACGCCACCGCGAAAGAGTTCACCAGCATTTCCTCTTTCACAGGGGAGGTCCGCAGCCCCTGGGCCTCCGTCACGCAGTGCCCAAGCTCGTGGAGGATGTTGTACCAGTGGAAGTACAGGTCAAAGCGGTACTGGGTGTCCCTCTCCCCAAACACCGCCCGAAAGACCTCTTGCTGCTGGCCGGTTCCCTTCTCGTATTGCCCGGATATGATTTTCACGTAGTCCACTCCCTTTCTTACTCTGCTAATCAATGGCAGGAAACCCTATGTCGGGGCCGCGTCCCGTATAAGAACGGCCTGACTCCGGCGGGAAGCGTGGGATTTGCCAACTCTTGGGCTTTGCGTCTCCGCTGGCGTTTTCCTCCCTTAAGAACCCCACAAGGGGCCAAAGATCCGGCCTTGGTCAACGCTTTGCTCCTGGGCCGCGCAATGTATCCTACCGTTAAATTCCAGGGTAACCCCCCGCGCTACCGCACAATCGTTGGCGGAAAAACCACATTCAGCACGATAAAGCCCCCCAGCGCCACCACCGTCGACAGCAGCACCAGCCAGTCTCTTTTGCCAAAGCGCAGCACCTTCATTTTGGTGCGGCCCTCGCCCCCGTGGTAGCAGCGGCTCTCCATGGCTGTGGCCAGGTCAAAAGCCCGCCGGAACGCGGACACGAACAGGGGAATCAGCACTGGCACCAGGGCCTTGATCCGCTGGATGATGCCCCCGCTCTCCATGTCCGCCCCCCGGGCCTTTTGGGCGCTCATAATCTTGTCCGTCTCCTCCAGCAGCAGGGGCACAAAGCGCAGGGCAATGGTCATCATCATGGCGAACTCGTGCACCGGCACCCCCAGCTTTGCCAGGGGCCGCAGCAGCCGCTCAATGGCGTCGGTGAGCTGGTTGGGGGAGGTGGTAAAGGTCAGCACCGAACTGGCCAGAATCAGCACCACAATGCGCACAGACACAAAAAAGCTGTTTAGCAGCCCGTTTTTCGTGATTTTGATAAAGCCCAGCTGCCACAGAGGGTCCCCGGTGCCGTAAAAGACGTTCAGCACAGCGGTGAACACAATGATGAACAGCACGGGTTTCAGGCTGCGCAGGTACATCTTTAAGGGGATTTTAGAAAGGGCCATGCCCAGGCCAATGTACCCCACCGCCAGGGCCAGGCTGAAGAAATTCCCCGCCGCGAAGATTAGCACAATGGAAAAGATGGTCAGGCAGATTTTCAGCCTGGGGTCAGCCCTGTGCAGAACCGACGGGGCTGGAAAATATTGGCCCAAGGTAATATCAGAGAGCATTCCTCCGCCCCCTTTCTTTGAGATAGGGAATCAGCTGCTTCAGGGCGTCGTCCACCGTCAGGGTGGCGGGGTCCACTGGCCAGCCCAGCCTTTGCAGTTCCCCCATGATTTTCGTAATCTGCGGCACCCGCAGGCCCACGGCCTCCAGCGCTTCCCCCCGGGAGAACACCTCTTTGGTGGGGGCCAGGGCCTGTTTGCGCCCACCGCCCATTACCAGCAGCCGGTCCGCCGCC
>JAAWSH010000088.1 GCA_022801475.1 Acutalibacter sp.
GAGACCGAGCAGGCCCAGGAGAACAAAAAGGCCCTGGACGGCCGCCAGGTGAAGATCTACGCCCGGGCGGGCCAGGGTGGTAAGCTCTTCGGCTCGGTGACCTCTAAGGAGCTGGCCGAGGAGATTGGCCGCCAGTACGGCATTGAGGTGGACAAGCGCAAGGTGGTGCTGGACGGGGATATTAAAGCTTTTGGCACTTATTCCTTTGATGTGAAGTTCTATAACGGCATCATTGCCAATATGAGCGTGGCAGTATGCGAGCAAGAGTAAACATTTGACCCACTTCGCGGGCGCGCGAAAAGCCGCGCACCGCGTGTTGTGTAGCCGGTAAGGCGAGCTAAGGCGTGGGCAGTGCCCTTTTCAAAGGCGGCAGGGCTTCGCCGCTGGCCGCTGATTACTTCGTGATGATTTTTAAGAGAGGAGGCCCTCTGATGGACTACGACCAGGCCAGCTACTTAAACACCCAGGCCCAGCCTGGAATGCAGATGCCCTTTAGCGAAGAGGCCGAGCAGTCCGTGCTGGGGGCCGTGCTGCTGGACCCCCAGTGCCTTTCTACCGTGGCGGAGATTCTGCCCCGGGCCGAGTACTTCTACGGGGTAAACAACCAGCTGATCTATGGCGCCATGCTGGAAATGTACACCCTGGGCCAGCCGGTGGATTTTGTCACCGTGCTGGAAAAGCTGCGGGAAGTAAAGGAATTCGACCGGGAGACTGGCCGGGGCTATTTGGTCAAGCTGGCCCAGCTGGTGCCTTCCATTAGCAATGTGGAGGTATATGCCAATATTGTCCGGGACCGCTTCGATATGCGGACCCTGATGCAGGCCGCCCGGGAGATTCTGGACGACGCCAATACTGGGGCTGAGGATTCCTCTTTGCTACTGGACTCGGCGGAGCAGCGTATTTACGACATCCGCCGGGGCAAGGCCATGAAGGGCCTACAGCCTATTAAGGAGATTTTGCTGGATACCTTTGACCGGCTGGACCGGCTGAATTCGGCGGACAGCGACCAGTACAAGGGTATTCCCACAGGCATTGGCCTTTTAGACTCCACCATCACGGGCCTGAACCGTTCGGACCTGATCATCCTGGCGGCCCGGCCCGGCGTGGGAAAGACCAGTTTTGGGCTGAATATTGCCCGGCACGCCTCGATCAAGTCACGCCGGCGGGTGGCCTTTTTCTCCTTGGAAATGGCTAAGGAGCAGCTTTCCTCCCGGCTGCTTTCCACCGAGGCCTCGGTAGAGGGTACAAAGCTGCGCAGCGGCGAGCTGGATAAGGCGGAGTGGACCCGGCTTATTGAGGCGGGGGACATTCTTAGCCGGGCGGACCTGTACTTTGACGACACCCCGGGCATCACTGTGCCGGAGATACGGGCAAAGGTGCGCAGGCTGAAGAACGTGGACCTGGTGATCATTGACTACTTGCAGCTGATGAGCGGCACCAAACGCACGGACAACCGAGTGAACGAGGTCAGCGAGATCACCCGCACCCTGAAGATTATGGCCAAGGAGCTGGATGTACCGGTTATTGCCATGTCCCAGCTGCGGAGGCCTGGGGACCGGTCCAAGGACCACCGGCCGGGGCTTTCTGAATTGCGGGACTCGGGCTCTATCGAGCAGGACGCGGACATTGTGATTTTCCTGCACCGGGAGGCTTATAACGCGGCCAGCGAGGGAGGACAGGTGACAGAGGACATGGATACCAGCGCGGCGGAGATCATCGTGGCGAAAAACCGCCACGGGGCCACGATTGATATTCCGGTGCATTGGCAGCCGGAGTATATGCGCTTTACTTCTCGGGATGTAACCCGGGAGATATAGGAGGAAAGGGACGCCGGGCGAAAAGTGGGGGCCCGCTCCTTTAGGTAAGTAATATTTGGTTTTCGAGAAGGGCTCCTACTGGGGGCTTCCCTCTCCTGGCGCCGGCTTTTTAAGGTCAAGACATAGAGCGCCAAGTCATAGCTAGTCTCGTCTGTCCATGAAGCCGGCGGGCCCCGGGTGAGAACACTTCCATTCCTTGGGGCCGCCAAGGAACCGGAGAGTCGCCCCGCCTCGGCTGGTTCGCGGCCAGAGAGAATGCTCTGTATCCACTCTTTGCCACCAGTAGACGTTTACTCCCGCACCCAGCCAGGAGAATTAGTTCTCCTGGAACTCATTTCTCACTGGCGCCCCGGCGCTGTTCTGCTCCATACCAAACCCGTTAGGAGGGAAAACCATGCCCAGCCTTTTGTCTGCCGCCCGCGCCCAGCTGCTGCCCCCTGCCGGACGGCTGGTAGTGGGGTTTTCCGGCGGGGCGGATTCCACAGCTTTGGCCCACTGGCTGATGGGCCAGGCAGAGCCTGGGCGCATCCTTTTGGCCCATGTGAACCACGGCCTGCGGGGAGAGGAGGCCCACCGGGACCAGGCCTTTGCCCAGGCCTTTGCCGCCCGGTGGGGGCTGGCCATCCGGGTGCTGGAGGCCGACGTGGCCGCTCTGGCCAAAAAGCGGGGCCAGGGACTGGAGGATTGTGGCCGGCAGGTGCGGTACCAGTTTTTTCACCAGCTGGCTCCAGGGCGGGAGGACCGTATCTTAACGGCCCATAACGCGGAGGACAACGCGGAGACCCTGCTGCTGAATCTGTGCCGGGGCGCGGCGCTGGAGGGGCTGTGCGGCATCCCGGAGGTAAGGGGGAAAATCCTGCGTCCTCTATTAGGAGTGAGCCGAGAGGAGATTGAGGCCTATTGCGCCCAAAACGGTCTGGACTTTGTGACAGACAGTTCTAACCTGACGGACAGCTATGCCCGCAACCGGCTGCGGCACCAGGTGATGCCTGTGCTAAAGGCGCTGAACCCCCGGTTTGTCCAGGCGGCGGGGCAGACAGCGGAGCTCTTGAGCGCGGATAGGGAGTATCTGCGGGGAGAGGCCAGGCAGCTGCTGGAAAAGGCGAAAACCAGCGGCGGACTGGAGGCCGCCCCTCTGCGGGAGGCCCCAGGGCCTCTAAGCAGCCGGGCCCTAAAGCTCTTTTTGGAAGAGGAGGGCTGCGGGCGGCTGGAAAAAAAGCACCTGGACCAGGCCCTGGCAGTGCTGGCCCGGGGCGGCGGCATGGACCTGCCCGGGGGCCTTTGGCTGCGGTGCGCCCAGGGAATGCTCTCTGTGGGGAAAAAAGAGGACCCCGGGGGCTTCTGCTTTCCGGCAAAACTGGGAGAAAACCCCCTGCCTGGGGGAAAAATTTTGGTTTTGAGCAAAAAACTGCGGTCGGAAACAGAAAATCAGCAAAAAATTAAAAATTTGTTATTCAAAAACGCGTTGGACTATGATATAATGACAGGAACTTTAGTGTTGCGTTCCCGCCGCCCTGGCGACCGGTTTGCCCCAGCGGGACGGGGAATTTCCAAGCCCCTAAAGCAGATCTTTCAGGAAAACCGGACGCCTGCCGCCCGGCGGGACAGCCTGCCGCTGCTGGAATGCGGGGGCAGGCTGGTCTGGTGTCCAGGAGCCGGGGTGGCAGAGGGCTTTCAGGTTACGGAAAAGACCCGGGTTGTATTGGCAGTAGAATGGACTGAGGGACAAGGAGAGGGTATTGAATGATGGAAGAAAAAAGTATGCTGGAGGACATTGAACGGGAACTCTTTACAAAAGAGGAGCTGGCGGCCATTGTTTCCCGTATGGGACGGGAGATTAGCTGGGACTACCGGGGAAAGAACCTTTTGATGGTCAGCGTCTTAAAGGGTTCGGTGGTGTTTATGGCAGACCTGATGCGGGCGGTCACCGTACCGGCTGGCATTGACTTTATGGTAGTTTCCAGTTATGGCAAGGGGGCAAAAACCAGCGGCGTGGTGAAGATTGTGCTGGACCTGAACATCCCCCTGGAAAACTATGACCTGCTGATTGTGGAGGACATTCTGGACAGCGGCAAAACCCTGCACTACCTGATGGATGTACTGCGGGCCAGAAACCCCAGAAGCATAAAAATATGTACCCTGTTCGACAAGCCCGAGCGCCGGGAAGCGGACGTGAACCCCGACTATGTGGGGGCCCGTATACCGGACGCCTTTATTGTGGGCTATGGGCTGGACTACGCGGAAAAATACCGCAACCTGCCGTTTGTGGGGGTGTTAAAGCCCCAGGTGTACGAATAAACGGCGGCGGGGCGGATAAGTTAATTTATATATTTAGGAGGGCAAATCTTTGGATGGCAATAATGGCAGGAAACTGCGAAACTTGCTGCTGTATATCGGGATACCGGTGGTAGTACTGTTTATCATCATCTTCCTGTTCAGCAACAGGGTCCCACAGGGGGCAGCGTACAAGTACTCTGATATACTAAACTATTTTGAGACGGGCCGGGTCACCGAGTACTCGCTGAACCTGGGTACTGGCGAAATGGTGCTAAGGCTGGATGACCAAACCACCGTGGGTTTTGTTATGCCCAGCGTGGACCTGTTTTATCGGGATGCTGGAGACGACATAGAGGCCTATAACGCCGCCCACCCGGACAAGAAGATGGTCCAGGATATTAGCCGCCCGGCAGAGACCAGCTGGCTGATCAGTCTTTTGCCCACGCTAATTCTTTTTGGCGGGCTCATCTTCTTCTGGGTGTTTATGATGCGGCACCTGGGCGCGGCCGGGGGCGGCGACAAGCAGATGAACTTCGGCAAGGCCAAGATTAAGCAAATCAGCGACGAAAAGCGCCGCACCACCTTTGCGGATGTGGCCGGGGCCGACGAGGAAAAAGAAGAGCTGCGGGAGATTGTGGAGTTTTTGAAGAGTCCTGGCAAGTTCAATTCCTTGGGCGCACGCATCCCAAAGGGGGTGCTGCTGGTGGGCCCTCCCGGCACGGGTAAAACCCTGCTGGCCCGGGCTGTGGCCGGCGAGGCCGGGGTGCCCTTTTTCTCCATTTCCGGTTCGGACTTTGTAGAGATGTTTGTGGGCGTGGGCGCGTCCCGGGTGCGGGACCTGTTTGAAAAGGCCAAGAAGAACCACCCCTGTATTATCTTCATCGATGAGATCGACGCTGTGGGCCGCCAGCGGGGCGCAGGCCTAGGCGGCGGCCATGACGAGCGGGAGCAGACCCTAAACCAGCTGCTGGTAGAGATGGACGGCTTTGGGGCCAACGAGGGCGTCATTATGATCGCGGCCACCAACCGCCCGGATATTCTGGACCCGGCGCTGATGCGTCCCGGGCGCTTTGACCGCCAGGTGATGGTGGGCCATCCGGACATTAAGGGCCGGGAGGAGATTTTGCGGGTGCATGCCAAGGGCAAGCCCCTGGCCCCAGACGTGGTGCTTTCCACCATTGCCAAGAGCACGGCGGGCTTTACCGGCGCGGACCTGGAGAACCTTTTGAACGAGGCGGCCCTGCTGGCGGCCCGAAAGAACCTGAAAGCCATTACCATGACGGAGATTGAGGAGGCCACCATTAAGGTGGTGGTGGGAACCGAGAAGAAGAGCCGGGTGATGAGCGAGAAGGAGAAGAAGCTGACCGCCTACCATGAAGCGGGCCACGCCCTGGCCACCTACTACTGCGAGAGCCAGGACCCGGTGCATCAGATCTCCATCATCCCCCGGGGTATGGCGGGGGGCTATACCATGCACCTGCCCACC
This sequence comes from Acutalibacter sp., assembly GCA_022801475.1. Classification (GTDB taxonomy): domain Bacteria; phylum Bacillota; class Clostridia; order Oscillospirales; family Acutalibacteraceae; genus Acutalibacter. The sequence goes on from JAAWSH010000088.1 coordinate 5,581, forward strand.
GAGGACCGGTCTTACCAGAGCCGCAACGAGATGCGGGAGAACCTGGTGGTGCTGCTGGGCGGCCGGGTAGCCGAGGCCCTGGTGTTGGATGACATTTCCACAGGGGCCAGCAATGATATTGAGCGGGCCACGAAGATTGCCCGGGCTATGGTTACCAAATATGGCATGAGCGAAAAGCTGGGGCCCATTAGCTATGGGTCTGATGGGTCCAACCCCTTCTTGGGCAAGGAGATGGGGCATATCAGCAACTACTCCGAGCGCACGGCCAGCGAGATTGACGAGGAAATACAAGGCATTATCTCCGAGGCCTATGCAAAAACAGAGAAGATCCTCAGTGATCACATCGACGAGCTGCACAGGCTGGCCGGGGTGCTGTATGAGAAGGAAAAGCTGGACGCGGAGGAGTTCCAGCAGGTGATGGGCGGCACGCTGCTGCCCAGCGCTGGAAGCGTGCAGGCCCTGGAGGCCGGCGGGAACCAAGAAAGCGGCGGTGCGCAAGAAGCGGGCGGAGGCCTGGGAGAGGGCGCGGACGTTTTGCCAGAAGAGGACCCGGAACAGCCCGAGCCTTCTGGGGAAGAACAGGAATAAGCGACCAAAAAGGACCTGCCGTGAACAGCGCGGCAGGGCCTTTGTTGTGAGGGGAAGAGGACCGGCCAGCTTCCCCCTTGGTAAAAAAGGAGAGTACATTATGCCTAAAAAACCAGTTTATGATAACGAGAGTATCCAAAGCCTAAAGGGCGCCGACCGGGTGCGGCTGCGGCCAGCGGTGATCTTCGGCTCTGACGGGATTGATGGCTGTCAGCACTCGGTGTTTGAAATTTTGTCCAACTCCATTGACGAGGCCCGCCAGGGCTGCGGGGACGAGATTACCGTTACCCGCTTTCTGGACCACTCTGTTCAGGTGGAGGACCACGGCCGGGGCTGCCCGGTGGACTATAACCAAAAGGAGCAGAAGTATAACTGGGAGCTGGTGTTCTGTGAGCTGTACGCTGGGGGCAAGTACAACAATGACTCTGGCGAGAACTACGAGTACTCTCTGGGCCTGAACGGCCTGGGGTTATGCTCTACCCAGTACGCCTCTGAGTATATGGACGTGCAGGTGCGCCGGGACGGCTTCCTGTACACCCTGCACTTTGAGCACGGGGAAAATGTGGGAGGCCTGCACAAGGAGCCTTATAAAAAGAAAGACACAGGATCCCTCTTTAAGTGGAAGCCAGACCTACAGGTGTTTACAGACATTGACATTAGCGCCGAATACTATCTGGATGTGCTAAAGCGCCAGGCAGTGGTGAACGCGGGCATTACCTTCCATTTTCT